>NZ_JBEXCR010000064.1:0-66163 GCF_040605375.1 Nonomuraea sp. NPDC005650 | reverse complement strand
CACGCTGTCTCACCAGCCAGGTCATACCGTGATGACGATCACCACAGCAACCCAGCGATCTTCAAACAACTTCATGTGCGGAAAACGGGGCTAGCCGCCGTCGCGAATGGGTCCACCGATTGACGCGGGCCTATCGCCGGCGCCCGGCGCGCGTTCGGCTCCGTCCTGCGGGCGGTCATCTCGTGACGGAGGCGACCTTGCCGTTGCGGGGGTACTTCCCTCATCGAGCGCGTGGCGGGTGAGCGCCCCTCCCGCCCTTGCCGCTCAGACGACCTCGAACACCGCCATCATGCCCATGCTGGAGTGGTCGAGCTGGTGGCAGTGGAAGACGTACCGGCCCAGGTGATCGGTGAACGTGGCCTGGACTCGGACGGTCTCGCCCGGCGCCACCGACACCGTGTCCTTCGGCCCCTGCCCGGCCGGCACGCCGTTGCGGTCGAGGACCCGGAACTGGACGAGATGCACATGCAGGTTGTGCGGCACCCCGATGGGACTCGTCGAGTTGTGGATGCGCCAGATCTCGGTGCTGTCCCGATTGATCGTGAAGTCCACCCGGTCGGCGTCGAAGAGCTTGCCGTTGATGGTGAACCAGCCGAGGGCGAAGTCGTAGGCGAACGTCACGTCGCGCACGGTCGTGGCCGGGGGCAGCGGGTCCGCCGGGCGCAGCACGGAGGGGACCCGGCTGTCGTCACGCACACGGTCCTCCACGTCGAAGCGCAGCACGGGCAGACCGGTGAGCGTGTCGCTGAGGACCAGTTCGGTGCCCGCCGGATAGCGGGAGAAGTCGACGACGACGTCCGCCCGCTCGGCCGCGCTCAGCGTGATCGTTCCGGTGGGCGCCGGGGCGGGCAGCAGGCCGCCGTCGCTCGCGACCTGCACCAGTTCCTCGCCTCCGGCGAGCTGGAGCTGGAACACCCGCATGTTGCTGGCGTTGAGCAGGCGCAGCCGGTAGCGGCGGCCCGCCACCGGCAGGTACGGGGCCGGGCGGCCGTTGGTGAGGAGGGTCGTGCGGTTGCCCGAGTCGTCCATGATGAAGACGAGGCTGCCGTCGTCGGCGAAGCGGGCGTCGGTCAGCATGATCGGGATGTCGTACGCGCCCTTGGGCAGCTTGAGCGAGCGCTCGGCCGGGTCTTCCAACAGGTAGAAGCCGTGCAGACCGCGATAGACGTGCTCGGCCTCCATGTGGTGGGCGTGGTCGTGGTACCACAGCGTCGCGGCCGCCTGCCGGTTTGGATATTCGTAGGTGCGGGTGGTGCCCGGGTTGATGAGGTCGGTGGGGAAGCCGTCGTGGGCGGCGGGCACGTGGGCGCCGTGCAGGTGCACGGCGGTGCCCATGTCGAGCGTGTTGGTGTGGTGCACGATCACCCGGCGCCCGGTCGTGGCGCGGATGGTGGGCCCGATGTACGAGCCGCCGTAGGTGAGGACGGGTGTCTGCAGGCCGGGCAGCAGTTCGGCGACCGCCGGCCGCGTGGTCACGCGGTAGACGTCGGCGTCGGGCAGGACGGCGGCCGGCTTGAGCGCCGGGGGCAGGGGCAGGGGCACGGTGAAGGGCTCGGGGGCGTCCACGGCGCGTCCCGAGAACGTGGTGGTGGCGTGGTGGCGGTGAGCGGCGGGCCGTGCGAACGCCTGGACACCGGTGTCCTCGGAGGCGAGGACGGGAATCATGGCGGCACCGCCCGCGAGGGCGCCCAGCTTGAACAGGTCACGTCGTTTCACCATGGTCTGCGGCTCCCCGTGTGGTGCTGGCTGCTGCTGCTCCAGCCCGCAGCCGATCGGCTGTGAGATCGCTGTGAGATGTCGTCGGAAGGCTGGCGTTCTGCGCTCGCGCCCGCCTCGAACCCGGCTGGAGCGGGCACGGGTCACCCCGCTCACAACGTGGTCCATGGCGTCTTGAGGGCCGCTCTACCGGGTCGCGGGAAAGTGGGAAGCGCATCGGCGCCGCCGGCGGACAGGACGCCGGAGGCGCCGGCGAGGGAGAGGAGACGGGATGGGGGAGAAGGACCCTTTCGAGGAGGCGTACCGCGCCAAGGCACGGCGGCAGGCACCGCCATGGGACGTGGGGCACCCCCAGGAGGTCGTGGTCCGGCTGGAGCGCGCCGGGCTGATCGAGGGGCCCGTGCTGGACGCGGGCTGCGGCACGGGCGAGCACACGCTGCTGCTGGCCGCGCTCGGCTACGACGTGCTGGGGATCGACAGCTCGCCGGCGGCGATCATCGAGGCGCGGGCCAAGGCGGAGGAGCGCGGGATCGCGGCCACGTTCGAACTCGGCGACGCGTTGCGCCTCGGCGGGCGAGGGGAAGGGTACGCCACCGTGGTCGACACGGGCCTGTTCCACCTGTTCGACGACGAGACCCGCGCCCGTTACACCGCCGCCCTGCACCGGGCCTGCCGTCCCGGGGCCCAGGTGCACGTCCTGTCGCTCTCCGACACGCCGACCGAGGGCTTCCCTCCGGGAGCGGGGCAGGCCGACTACCGCACGGCCTTCGGCGACGGCTGGCACGTCGAGGAGATCCAGGCCGCTCCCTTCACCTGCCTCGACCCGCGTGACCCGCTGCGGGAGGTGGACGTGCCGGGCTGGCTGGCCCGGGTGCGCCGTTCCTGACCCGGGACACCTCTAGCCGCGCCTGCGCCGGTGCTGCGCCTTGCGGCGGCGCGACGGCTTGCCGCGGGCGCGCTCGCCGCCCTCCTTCTCGGTGGCGTTCACGCTCACCGGGGTGGGCGTCTTGGCCCGCTCCGGCGTCCCGGCGTGCGCCGGGGGCAGGCGGAAGAAGGAGGGTGTGCGGTGCAGGATGGGGTCGTCGGCGAGGATGGCGCGGTGCAGCCGCTGGAGCTTTACCGACGGCTCCAGCCCCAATTCCTTTATCAGGCTCCATCGCAGCGTGCGGAAGGCGGCCAGCGCCTCGTCCCGCCGCCCGCAGTGGTGCAGGCAGATCATGTACTGCGCCTGGAGCGACTCGTGCAACTGGTGTTCCATACACAGCGCGCGCAGCTCGCCGAGCATCTCGCTGTGCCGGTTGAGCCGGAGGTTGGCCTCGATCCGCTTCTCGATGGTGCCGAACCGCGCCTCCTCCATGCGGACGATCTCGCGCTGCAACAGCGGCCCCGGCGGCACGTCGACCAAAGCCGTGCCGTGCCACAGCCGCAACGCCTCGTCGAACAGCCGCACGGCCTCGGCGCCGTCGTCGGCATCGAGCGCGTCGCGCCCGCGCGCGTCGAGCGTTTCGTACCTGTGCAGGTCGATGGATTCGGGCGGCAGTCGCAGCAGATAACCGCCGGGGGTCGTGATCAGATTCTCCTTGACGACGACGGAGGTGGGGACTTCCATTGCCCCGGCCATGCTTTTGCGCAATTGCATGATGTATGTCTGCAGCGTCGTCACCGCGCTGCGCGGCGGATTGTCGTCCCAGAGCTCTTCCATAAGACCGGCATTCGGCACGACGCGGTTGGAGTTGAGCGCTAGTAACGACAGGATCTGCCGGGGTTTGTGGGCGCTGGGAGTGATGTCGACCCCGTCTTGTTCGACATGCAGTGCGCCTAGCACTCTGACGTGCATGACGGGCCTCCGTTCTGTGGCGTCCGCCCCGGGTCCTCGGCGGCGGCTTGTTTAGAACTTTCCCTACCAAATTTGCGGGTTATATGGATACTAAGTGGTTCGCAATCGATTGTCACGTTTCTTGGCAGGGTGGATTCAGATTTTACCTCTTGCATTCTCCGGTTAACGCCGAATAGCGCTATCGCCGATTCTCGATAGCGCTCGTGAATCGCCGCGGAAACGATTCCGCGGCGATCTCCCGTTAGGCCGATTCCACGTGTGCCTTGGCCCGCTCCAGAATCAGGCGCGCGTTCCCTCCCAGCGCCCGCTCGATCCACGCCCGGCCGTCGGCGAGGCTCACCTCCGGGCCGAGCACTTCGGCGATGCCCTCCTCGCGGATCACGATGGTCTGGCGCGCGGTCACCTCCACGCCGTCCGGGCGCTCCTCGATAGACCATTCGCCCGTGTGCCCGCTCGACAGGGGCGGAATCACGAGCTGCTTGTAGACGATCTTCCGGCCGGGGATCCCGACCCGTACCTGACGGGTGGTGTGCGGGTTGCCGTCCTTGTCCGGGGACTCCAGTTCGAGGAGGTGCGCCTCCTCGCCGGCCGGCCGGACCTCCGAGTGGGCGAGGTGGTCGAAGTGCTCGTGCCACCTGCTCCCGTCGTACAGGAAGTCGTAGACCGCCTGCGCGGAGCCGGCCACGTGGACGCTGTCCCGCAGTTCGAGCAGCAGCTCGGACGCCCGGGGCTCCAGGCCGGCCGCCGCGAGCAGCGCGGCCAGCTCCGCGTTGCTGTTCTTGTCGAGCACCTCGTCGATCCAGGGAACGGAGTCCTCACTGACGGGCCGGTAGTCGTGCAGCAGCCGCACCAGCGACCTCTCAGGGCCGTCCGGCTCGACGATCCAGCCGCCGCCCATGTCGGCGACGGGATGCTGCGCCACCTCCTGCCGGTAGAAGACGCTCAGGGACTCGGGAGCCAGAGTCCGCAGCGCAACCCACTGGCGGACGTCCTGGCCGCCGTGGAGCCAGATCCGGGCCCGTTCGCGCTCCGCCGTCCGCCCCAGATACTCCACGTGGACGATCGGAGGGAAGATCCGCGGCCACACGGTCAGGTCCGCGAGCAGACCGTAGACGGTCTTCGTCGGAGCGTGCGCGGTGCCCCGGTGCTCTACTTCGTGCTTGTCCGGTTGCGCCAATGCTCTTTCCTTCCTGGAGGGTCTCCGTGGCCGCCATCGTGGTACCGGTCCCTGGTGCCGCTACCGAAGCTCACTCGACTGCCGATCGAGCCCCCTCATTTCCACGCCTCGGCCAGCAGCTCGTAGGAGCGCACGCGATCGGCGTGACGTGAGGTGATCGTGGTGACGAGCAGCTCGTCGGCCCCCGTGACGTCCGCCAGGCGGCGCAGCCGCGACACGACCGTGGCGGGCGACCCGGCGATCTGGGTGCTGATCCGGTCGGCCACGTAGGCCCGCTCCTCGTCGGTCCACTCGTGCGCCTCCGCCTCGGCCATGCTGGGGAAGGGCCCCGTCGCCAGCCCCCGTCGCATGTTCAGCACCCACAGCGCGGTCGGCGCCGCCAGCCGGGCGGCGCTCTCGTCGTCCTCGGCCACGATCACGTCCGCCGACACCATCACGTACGGCTTCGCCAGCCCCTCCGACGGCCGGAACGCCGCCCGGTAGGCCGCCACCGACTCCAGCACGGTCGCCCCGCCCAGGTGGTAGTTGGCCGCGTAGGGCAGGCCGTGCTCCCCGGCGGCCGCGGCGCTGGCCCCCGCGCTCGACCCGAGGACCCACACCTGCAGGTCGGCGCCCTCCGCCGGCAGCGCCCGCAGGACGATCCCCTGGTCGGTGCGGTAGTCGCCGCGCAGGAAGCTCAGCACGTCGCGCACCTGACCGGAGTAGTCGTCGTCCGCGCCGTCCACCTGGCCGAGCAGCCTGGCCTTGACCCGGAACAGCTCGGTGTCGAAGGAGATGCTGGTCCTGGCGGGGATCACGACGCCGTTCACCACCGTGCCCCGATCGATCGCCAGGACCCCGCCCGGCGGGGCCTTGCCCGACTCGGCCGCGACCTCCGCGAACCGCCTGGAGCCGGAACGCCCCAGCCCAAGGTCCACGCGACCGGGATGGAGCTGCGCGATCGTGCCGAACTGCTCGGCGAGCAGCAACGGCGTGGAGTTGGCGATCAGCGCCGCGCCCGAGCCGACCCGCAGGCGGTCGGTCGCCGAGACCACCAGCGCGATCAGCACGGCCGGGGCGGCGGCGGCCACGCTGGGGCTCAGGTGGTGCTCGGCTATCCAGTAGCGGGAGTAGCCGAGCCGTTCCGCGTGGCGGGCCAGGTCAAGGGTCTCGCGCAGGGCGCCGGCCGCCGTGCCGCCCGAGGTGATGGGCGACAGATCCAGGACGGCCAGCGGCACCGCGTCCCCGCCGCTCACGAGGCCAGCCAGGCGTCGTGCAGGCGCAGCCGTACGGACGGGTCCAGGGTCAGCCCTCGCACCGCCTTCGACACCCCCACGACCTGGGCCAGCTCGAAGACGGGGATGGCATAGCCGCGATCGAGCACGGTCCGCTGGATCTCGCCCACCACCTCGGCCCTCCCGGCCTGGTCGAGCGTCTTGACCTGATGGTCGAGCCGATCGTCGAGGTCGGTGGGCGGCAGGTAGGCGGCGGCGGAGAACTTCGTGGAGAAGACCGTGCGCAGGATGTCGGGGTCGGCCCTGGTGCTGTTGCCCCAGCGGAAGTCGATCTGCTTCTTCGCCTGGGCCTCGCCGAACCCGGCCGCGTCCACCGGCCGTAGCTGAAGATCCACACCGATCTTGCGGAGCTGCTGACTCAGCAGTTCGAGGATCGTGGTGTTCGGGTTGAAGCCGGTGGTGAAGTACACGTTCAGGCTCAGCTTCCGGCCGCCCTTCTCCCGGATCCCGTCGGGGCCGGGCTTCCAGCCTGCCCCGTCCAGCAGCGCCGCGGCCCCGGCGGGGTCGTAAGCCAGGTCCTTGCCGAGGTCGACGTAGGCCGGGGTGGAGCTGGTCAGGATGCTGGTCGCCGGACGGTAGGTGGGCGTCAGGACCACGTCCACCACCTGCTTGCGGTCGATGCCCTTGCTGATGGCCTTGCGCACCGCCTCGTCACCGAGCAGCGGCCGGAACGTGTTGGGGTAGAGGGCGTACGGAAGGCCCGGGTTGTAGCGGCTCAGCACCTGGAATCCGCCCTGCCGGAACTGCCGCTCGGTGACCGGCTGCACGTCGGTGATCGCCTGCACCTGGCCGGAGGTCAGCACCCCGGTACGCACGCCCTGCTCGGGCACGATACGGAACTCCACCGCCTCCAGGTACGCCTCACCCTGGTGGGCGGCCAGCGACGAGGGCCAGGCGTACCCGGCTCGCCGCTTCACCGTGACACTGTGGTTGGTCTGCAGCTTGTCCAGCACGAAGGCACCGGAGCCGATCGGCGCGCGGCACCTGTCGGCGGCCGGCTTGGCCAGCGACGCCGAGGAGCTGAGCCCCAGCGAGGTGGTCGCGGTCGCCTGGAGGAACTGGGCGTTGGGGCTTTTGAACTCGACCCTGGCGGTGTGCTCGTTCACCACGGTCGTGCCCTTGTAGCCGAACAGGTAGGTGGAGGCGAACAGCGACTTCGCGCCCAGCTTGACCACCTCGTCGAGGTTTGCCTTGACCGCGGCCGCGTTCACGGGTGCGCCGTCGCTGAACGTCACTCCCTTACGCAGGTGGAACGTGAAGGAGGTGGCCTTGGGGTCGATCTCCCAGGAGGTGGCCAGCCACGGCTTGATCTCGCCGGTGCGGGGATCCTGGTCGGTGAGCGTGTCGAAGAGCTGGCGCATGACGTTGACGGCTGAGGAGAAGTTCGCCTGCGGCGGGTCCAGGCAGACCGGGTCCTCGGACACGGCGATCTTGAGGGTTCCGCCGGGGCGGGGGGTGGTGGCGGCGCTGCCCACTCCTTCCGCCGAGCCGCCGCAGCCGGCCGCGGCGAGGGTGAGGGCGAAGGCGAGAACCGCGGAGATGCCGCGGCCTGCCGGTGACACGACTGTCACTTGTCGGAGCTCCTGTCAAGAACGTGAAACGTGCGAACTCAAGGCGCGCTTGAGCGGCCCGGTGGCGGTCGCCGCCGGGATCGGGTGACGTGCTGAGGAAAGGGGCCGGGTCAGTGACAGGCTTGGCCGGCGATCCGGCAGTAGTCCACGTGGCGGCGGGAGACCAGACGCAACGGGAAAGGCATGACGACCTCTCTTCCGCAGAGCGGCGATACCGGTCACCGTACACGGAGTGGAGGGCTCCGTTCTATGTTAGTCTCGGGATGTGAGAGGGAGCACCGCTGGACGAGGGCCGCGCCGGTCCGACGCCAGCCGCAATGACCAGCGCATTCTCGCCGCCGCCCGGGCCGTCTTCGTCGAGCTGGGGCCCGAGGCTCCGGTGTCGGTCATCGCGGAGCGCGCGGGCGTCGGAATGGGCACTCTGTACCGGCGCTATCCGAGCAAGGAAGACCTGATGCGCGCCCTGTCACTGGCGCACATGGAACAGACCTGGCAGGAGGCCGAGCGCGGTTGCGCCGTCGATGACGTCTGGGAGGGGTTCGAGGGTTTCGTCACCGCCTGCGTCGAGGCCGGCGTGGACGGCTCGCCCAGGCTCGCCGGCACCTTCGAGATCACCGAGGACGTGCTGGCCGCCAGCAAGCGGGCCCGTGAGGCCATTCAGACGCTCGTGGACCGCGCGCAGGAGGCCGGGATCGTGCGTCCCGACGTCAACGCCGATGACATCATCACCCTGCTCCACGCGTTGCGTGAGCGGCGCGCGGAGAAGGGCGAAACGGCGGCCGCGCTCAGCCGCCGTTTCCTCGGCATCGTGCTGGACGGCCTGCGCCCGGAGGGGTCCCACCGGCTGGGCGCGCCGGCCACCGACTGGCAGGAGATCGAGAAGGCGATGAAGAGCCGCTCCAAGGAGCCGGACACCGACCCGGGCTGAGGCGCTCCCTCCGCCTCGCGCACGACCGGGCCGCGCAGCGCCGCGCCGGCCCGTAGTTCCGCATCCCCGCACCGCCCGGCGCGCCGGGCGGCCCGCGGCATGTCCTCAAGGAGGTCTCACGTGCCTGTTGCGATCGCGTTCTCCGAGTACGGCGCCCCTACGGTGCTCCATCCCATCGACATCGACGAGCCCGAGCCCGGCCCCGGCGAGGTCCGGGTCAGAGTCCGTGCCGCCGGCGTGGCGCCGTTCGACGCCAAGCTCCGTGCCGGGGAACTGCGCGACTTCTTCCCCGCGGCGTTCCCGCAGCGGCTCGGTGGCGAGTTCGCCGGGGTGGTCGACGCGGTCGGCGAGGGCGTGACCGGGTTCGCGGCGGGTGACGAGGTGCTGGGCTGGGCGTTCGCCGCCGCGTACGCGGAGGTGATCGTCGTACCCGCGGCCCAGCTCGCCGTCAAGCCCGCGGACCTGTCATGGGAGATCGCCGGCGCGCTGTCGGTGGTGGGGCAGGGCGCGTACAGCTTCGTCGAAGAGCTGGGTGTGGCGGCCGGAGAGACGTTCCTCATCCACGCCTCCGCGGGCGGGGTTGGCACGGTCGCCGCCCAGCTCGCCGTCCTGCGCGGCGCGACGGTGATCGGCACGGCCGGCGAGGCCAACCACGACTATCTGCGCTCGCTGGGCGTCACACCCGTCACCTACGGCCCCGGCCTGGCCGACCGGATCCGGGAGGCCGCGCCCGACGGGGTGGACGCGGCGCTCGACGCGATCGGCGGCGAGGCCACCCACGTCTCGGTCGAGCTGGTCCAGGACCGCCAGCGCATCGGCACACTCGTGGACGCGGAGGCGGCCATCGCCGAACACGGGACCAGGCGGCTGGCGAGCGCCCGCTCCGCGGAGACCCTCGCTCACCTGGCCGGCCTGGCCGCGCGCAAGGAGCTGATCCTGCCGACCACGGCGTTCCCGCTGACGGACGCCGTCCTGGCCCACGAGCGGGTCGATCTCGGACACGGGCGCGGCAAGGTCGTGCTGACCGTGGGCTGAGTGAGGGCTGAGCGAGGTCGAGTCGCGCTCGACGCGTCCTCGACCGGCTCCCCGTTCAATCTCCGCTGCAAGGCCGATCTTCGGCTGCTCAGAACAGGGAGAACGAATGAGGAGTCTGCACCGCGCGATGGGGAGCGTCCTCGCCTCGGCGGCTCTGGTCGCGGTCATGGCCGCTCCGGCTTCCGCGACGGTCACGGGACGCGTCGAGCGTCTCTTCCATGACGACTTCCGCGCAGGTTTCGACACGGTGAACACCTGGGTGGTGGCCCGCGACGGGATCCTCACCACTTCGGCCGACGGACTGAATGTACGTGCGTCCGGCACCAACCCCGCCACCGGCGAGCCCGCCTTCGTCTACACCACCCCGCAGGAGGACGACGGCGGGCTCGGCGCCAGTGACGAGGTCAAGTGGGGGGCCACGGTCAACCACACCTCCTCCAACGGGTTCCGCGGGTTCGACGTGCCGGACGGCTCGGTCTTCAAGTGCGAGGTCTCGCTGGCGGTGCGCACCTTCGGCACCGCCGGCCACCCCTTCGGCAACCTGGCCGGCGACCCGGACCGCGATTTACGGCTGGCCTCGGCGACCGTGCAGTCGGCCGATCCCGAGACCGGCTCGGTGTTCACGTACTTCGTGACCAACCAGCTCATCTACGCCGCCTACGCCCGGCAGCCCAAGCCCGGTCAGAACCACGCCTCCTTCTTCTACGCCATCCCCGTCACGCCGCGGGTGCCGTCACAGACCAACAGCCTGGCCATCGAGTTCGACAAGGACGCGGGTGTGGTGAGCTGGGTGGTGGACGGGCGGCGGGTGCTGAGGCTCGACCGCATCGGTGAGCCGGTCTTCGACCGCAAATACCTGCTCACCGACCACGGAGGCACGCCGCAGCTCGCCCAGCCGCGCCAGCTCTACTGCGGCTTCAGCACCGTCACCTTCCTCGACGGCGCCGGCCGCGACGGGCGGGGGCTGGTGCGCCTGTCGAGCCTGCCCGACGTCTACTACGCGCCGCGCGTGGGGGCGCCGACGCCCGCGGAGTTCTACGACGACGAGAGCCTGGAGAGCAACCGGCTGTGGGGGCAGGGCATCTCGATCCAGGTCGATCACGTGTCCGTCACGCTCCGGCACGGCCACTGAGGGGGCGGCGATGTCAGACGTTCCGAGCACGACGGTACGAGCCCCCGCCACGACCGTCCTGCGGTTGCTGACCGACGTGGCAGCCTGGCCGCGGGTCTTCCCGTCAGTGGTACACGCCGAGCCGATCGACGGCGGGAGCGCCCGCGTGTGGTGGCTGCGCGACGACGAGATCGCCGAGGCCGTCGTCGGGTACGACCGCGGCACCGGCTCCGTGAGGTTCCAGAGTGACGGCCTCGGGCCGCCGATCGGCGGGACCTGGACGGCCGAGCCGCTGGGCGAGGGCGAGAGCAGGCTGCGCGGCGAGGCCGATCTCGAACCCGTCCGGATCGCGGCCGAGGAGGAGACCGGGCAGCCGGAGGTGCACCTGGAGTTCGCCGACACCGTACGGATCGCGGGCGCGGCGAGCGACGTCTACGCCTTCCTGCACCGGGTGGAGGAGTGGCCGCGGGTCGTCCCGCACGTCGCGGCGGCCTCCGCCCGGCCCGCTGGCCCGCACGGCCGGTTCGTCGAGATCGACAACGCCGGTCCCGACGGCCCGGTCCGCACCACCGAGGCGGTGCGGGTCGGCTTCCCGCACCGCGCCATCGTGGAGAAGCATCGGTTGCTGCCGCCGCTGGCCACGCTCCACGTGCTGCGCTGGACGATCGAGGAGTCCGGCGGGTCCGTGTCGGTGACCGCGGCGCACACGGTCGTGATCCGGCCCTCCGGCGTCACGGCCGTGCTCGGCGAGGGGACGACCGTGGCCGGCGCGCGGGAGTGGATCCGCAAGGCACTGGGCGGGAACAGCGTCGTGGTGGCCGAACGCGCCCGCGCCTACGCCGAGGAACGCGCGGGCACGGGGGTTCCTCGGCCTTGAAAGAACAGCGGGCCGGATGATCCGGCCCGTGGCGGCTACGGCTGCCCGGCCGCCAGATACTCGGGCACAACGAGCGTGGTGTCGCGGAAGGCGGGCAGCGCGTACAGGTCCTGGAGGTAACCGAGCAGCCGCGGCCACGACGGCAGCGGCCGCCCGGTGATGACCGACAGCGCGTTCGCGCCCTGGTCGAAGCGGACCAAGGTCGTGTAGAAGCGCAGATCCGCCTCGCTGATCGCGGCGCCGAGCAGGTAGCGGTGCGTCGACAGGCGCGCCTCGAACTGATCCAGCGCCGCGATCACCTGCGGGCGCACGTCCTCGTGGCGCTTGTCGGTGGCCGACAGGGCCAGCGAGATCTCCTCGTAGACGAGGGTGTTGATCGCGTCGATGCGCGCGGCGAGCTCCGGCGGGTACAGCCGGACCTCGCTCGTCGCGTACGCGCCGAACCGGGTGCCGAGGTCGCGAAGGATGTGGAAGTACTCGTTGCTCAGGATGCGTCCCTCGTGCCGGTCCCACAGCACCGGGACCGAGATGTGCCCGGAGTAACCGGGCTGGGTGGCCTCGTACGCCTGGCTGAGCAGGGTGAAGCCGTTGACCTCGTCGGGGCCCCGGCGCTCTCTGAAGGCCCAGCCGCGGCCGTCCCGCTCGTCGTCCACGACCGAGACGCCGATCACCTTCTCCAGGCCGAGCAGCAGCCGGGCGATCCTGGCGAGCTGGGCCACCGGGCATGACAGCGCCACGTAGAGGTGATACCTGCCGGGCTCGGCCCGGTGGGCGTCGTCGCCGATGCGGCCGTCGAAGACGTACACGGGGGGCGCGCTGCGGTCGGGCAGCCCGCGGAACGGGTCGTACCTGCCGTGAACGTCGAGGTCCACGGGGCTGGCGAACGCTGGGACGGAGGTCATGCGGGCTCCTCGATGGTCGGTTCTGCGGGGACGGGGACGGGGACGGCGTCGAGCAGCGTCCGGGTGTAGGCGTGCCGGGGCTCGCGCAGGACTTCGGCGGCGGGGCCGCTCTCGACGATCCGCCCGGACCGCATCACGGCCACCCGGTCGGCTATCTGCCGTACCACCGCCAGGTCATGGGAGATGAACAGGTAGCTGAGGCCGAGCTCGGCCTGCAGATCGGTGAGCAGGTCGAGCACCTGAGCCTGCACGGTCACGTCCAGCGCCGAGACCGGCTCGTCGCAGACGACCAGCTCCGCGCCGAGCGCCAGGGCACGTGCGATGGCCACCCGCTGCCGCTGGCCGCCGGACAGCTCCGCGGGCCGCCGCCGCGCGAGCGAGGCGGGCAGCGCGACCCGGTCGAGCAACTCGGCGACGCGAGCCCGGCGACCGGCACGGTCGCCCACACCGAACGCGCGCAGAGGCTCGGCCACGCTGTCGCCGACGCTCCGCCGCGGGTCGAGCGAGGAGTACGGGTCCTGGAACACCGGTTGCACCCGGCGGCGGAACCGCCGCAGGCCGGCGCGCCCGCCCGCGGCCACGTCGTCCCCGTCGAACACGATCCGGCCCCGCGTCGGCGGGAGCAGGCACAGCGCCATCAGCGCCAGCGTGGACTTGCCCGAGCCCGACTCGCCGACCAGGGCCAGCGTCTCGCCCCGCCGCACGCTCAGCGTCACGTCGTCCACGGCGACCACCGCCTCGCCGGGCGCGCCGAATACCTTGGTGACGCCCTCCACCGACAGCAGGGGCTCGTCAGGAGCGGAGGCGGCGGGCCGCGGCGGCGGGGGAGCGAGGCTCGGGGCGTTCGCGATCAGGCGGCGCGTGTACGGATGGTCCGGCGCGCGCAGGATCCTGGCCGCCGTCCCGCTCTCCACCGACCGCCCCTCGTGCAGCACGACCACCCTGTCGGCCCGCTCGGCCGCCAGCGCCAGATCGTGGGTGACGAGGAGGACGGCCGTGCCCGACCGGTGGGTGAGCGCGGTGAGATGGTCGAGGATCTGGCGTTGCACGGTGACGTCGAGCGCGCTCGTCGGCTCGTCGGCGATCAGCAGCCGGGGCCCGGCGGCGAGCGCGACGGCGATCAGCACACGCTGGCGCATGCCGCCGGACAGCTCGTGGGGATAGCGGCGGGCGCAGGCCGCGGGATCGGGCAGGCCGACCTCGCGGAGCAACTGCACGGCCCGCTCCCGCGCCTGCCGCCGCTCGGCCAGGCCGTGGACCAGCAGCGTCTCGGCGACTTGCGCGCCCACCCGCGTGACGGGGTTGAGCGAGACCATCGGGTCCTGCGGTACCAGGCCGATCTCCCTGCCGCGGATCTGACGCATCCGCCGATGACCGGCGCGGACCAGGTCCTCGCCGCGGAACAACACCCGGCCACCGCCGATCCGCCCTCCGGCGGGCAGCAGCCCGAGCACGGCGTGCGCCGTGGTGCTCTTGCCGGAGCCGGACTCGCCGACGACCGCGACGATCTCGCCCTCGCCGACGACGAGGTCGACGCCCTCGACGGCAGGGCCGCTCCGGTAGGAGACCCGCAGGTCCGTGACACGCAGCAACTCCTCCCCGCCGCTCACCTGGGCACCGCCGCGGTGCCCTCGGGACGGGTCTGGCTGAGCCCCGTCGCGGCCAGCACGGTGAGCACCACCATGAGACCGGGGAACGTCGTCAGCCACCAGCACGTGCCCACGAAGTCGCGGCCCGCGGCGGCCAGGGCTCCCCATTCGGCGTTCGGCGGCGGGGCGCCGAAACCGAGGAAGCCGAGCCCGGAGGTGGCCAGCAGGGATCCGCCGACGGCCAGCACCGCGTATGCGAGGACCGGCGCGGCGGCGTTGGGCACGACGTGGCGGAGCAGCACGACCGGCGTGCGCACCCCCGCGGCGATGGCGGCCTTGACGTAGAGCCGGGTGCGGACGCGCAGCACCTCGGCCCGCATGAGCCGGGCGAATGTGGGCACCGTGGCCAGCGCCACCGCGATGGCGATGTTGGTGGTGCCGCTGCCGAGCACGGCGATGACGACGAGGATCATCAGCATGGTGGGAACGGCCATCAGCACGTCCACCGCCCGCATGACGAGCCCGTCGAGCAGCCCGCCCACGTAACCGGCCACCAGCCCGAGCAGCACGCCGGCGACCAGCGCCAGTGCCGTGGCCAGCAGGCTCACCTGCAGCGAGGGGCGGGCGCCCCAGACGATCTCGCTGAGCAGGTCGCGGCCGAGCTGGTCGGTCCCGAACGGGTGAGCGCCGCCCGGGGGCAGGAGGGCCCGCACGGGGTCGCCCTCGTGCGGCCCGTAGGGCGCCACGACGGAGGGGAACAGTGCGCAGAACCCGATGGCGACGGCGGCCAGCGCGGACAGAACCGTCGCCGGCCGCCGGATGAACGACGGCATCAGGTGGTCCTCCCGGCCGGGCGGCCCGCGGTCACCCGCGGGTCGAGCCACGAGTAGAGCAGGTCGATGAGCAGGTTGAGCACGATGTAGGCGGCGCCGACGAAGACGACCATCGCCTGGACGACCGTCATGTCCCGGTGGGCGATGGCCGTCACCAGCAACCGGCCCAGCCCGGCCCGCCCGAACACGATCTCCGCCACGGTCGCGCCCCCGATCAGCCCGCCGGTCAGCATGCCGACGACAGTGACCGCGGGCAGGGCCGCGTTACGAAGGGCGTGGCGCAGGTTCACCCGGACCGGGCTCGCGCCCTTGGCGAGGGCGGTGGTGACGTACGGCTCGGCGAGCGCGTGGCGCAGGCTGCCGCGCAACACCTGGGCGATCATCCCCGCGCTGGGCACCGCCAGGGTGACGGCCGGCAGCACCAGGCTGCGCACGCCCTCGTTGCCGGTGGCGGGGAAGAGCGGCAGCCGGAACGACAGCCCCTCGATCAGCAGGATGCCCAGCCAATAGCCCGGCATCGATACGCCCAGCACGGCCAGCCCCGCGAGCGCGCCGCTCAGGACGCGCCGGCGCGTCAGCGTGGCGGCCACCGCGACGGCCACGCCGGCCAGCAGCGACAGCGGGAGCGCGAGCGCCAGCAGAGCGAGGCTGGCGGGCGCCGCCTCGGCGATGGCCAGGACCGCAGGCTGGCCGGAGGCGATGCTCCTGCCGAAGTCGCCGGTCAGCGCGTTGCCGAGGAAGGCCAGGTACTGCTCCGCGATCGGCCGGTCCAGCCCGAGCTCGTGACGCAGCGCGGCCTCCTGCTCCGGCGTGGCCTGCAACCCGCCGAGATTCCCGTCGAGCATCAGCTCCACGGGGTCTCCCGGGAGGAGGTGCACGAGTGCGAACGAGAGCGACACCGCGACGAGCAGGACCAGGGCCAGGGAGAGCAGGCGCTGAAGGAGATACCGGCTCACCGGCGCGGCGGAGAGGACAAGACGATCATGATCTCCACGTTAACAACGGCATCGCTCCCGCCACTCGAGTCGCGCTGGAGCGCCGGTGGAGTGCTGGCGGAGCGGCCTGGCTCGAACCGTATTCGAGCCCCGGCGGCGAAAATCCCCCCATCCGGCCGCCGGCCCCTGCCACGAGGAGATCACATGCCCGAAGGGACGCAGCTCTACCTGGAACTGCTCAAGAAGATCCTGACGAATGTCATCTACCAGGACCCGACCTTCCCCGACCCCGCCGCCGAGCACGGCATCTCGGGCTACCGCGACGACATCCGGGAGATCGGGCTCGACTGGCCCACCGTGGCCCACACGATGGTGGGCCGCAAGCGCCTGGACAACGTGCACTGGGCGGTGGAGAAGGTCCTTGAGGACGAGGTGCCGGGCGACTTCGTCGAGACCGGCGTGTGGCGCGGCGGCGTGTGCATTCTGATCCGCGCGATCTTGCAGGCCCACGGAGTCACCGACCGCACGGTGTGGCTGGCCGACTCCTTCGAGGGCATGCCGGTGACGGGGGAGGAGAGTCACGAGGCCGACCGCAGGCTGGCGGTGCACCGCTACAACCACGTGCTCGCGGTGTCGCTGGAGACGGTGAAGGAGAACTTCGCGCGGTACGGGCTGCTCGACGACAAGGTCAAGTTCCTGAAGGGCTGGTTCAAGGACACGCTGCCCACGGCGCCTCCCGGGCCGCTGGCCGTCATCCGGCTCGACGGCGACCTGTACGAGTCGACCACCGACGCGTTGGTGAACCTCTACCCGAGGCTGTCGCCCGGCGGCTTCGCCATCATCGACGACTATGCCATCGGAGCCTGCCGGGAGGCGGTGCACGACTACCGGGCGACGTTCGGGATCAAGGACGAGATCGTGCCGATCGACACCTTCGGCGTCTACTGGCGGCGGACGGACTGAGCGGGCCGTCGCCGGCCCGCACGGGCGGTCAGCAGACGTAGGGGCGGGCCGCCCGCGCCGCCCGCAGCGCCTCGCCCCACCAGCCGAGCTGGTCGAGCAGGAGCTTGGCGGCGGCGTTGACGCTCTCGGCGTCGTGCGGCCTGCCGGTCTCGTCGAACTGGGTGTAGGCCATGTGGAAGCTGACCGTCTCGCGGATCGTGGTGGCGTGCAGCTCGGCGAAGACGAGCCGGAGCTGCTCGACGGCGCGCAGGCCGCCCGCGTAGCCGCCGTAGGAGACGAAGGCCACGGGCTTGGCCCACCACTCGGGGTGGACGGAGTCGATGGCGAGCTTCAGCGAGGCGGGATAACCGTGGTTGTACTCCGGGGTGACCACGACGAAGGCGTCGGCGGCGCCGATGCGGGCGGCGAAGTCGCGTACTTCCCGCTCGGGGTACTCACCGGTGCTGACCGGGTGTTTCTGCTGGATGATCGGCAGGGACACCTCGGCCAGGTCGATGACGTCGAGCTCGAAGCCACCGTGATCGCGGACCTGGTCGACGAGCCACTTCCCCACGATGGAGCCGAAGCGGCCCTCGCGGGTGCTGCCGATGATCACGGCCAGTTTCAGGGGAGCGCCGGACAATGGGAATTCCCTTCTGGGCGGCGGATTGGAGGGCATCGTAACATTAAATGGAGCGGTGCGCTCCGTTCGGAGCGGATCGTTCCACATAGCGCGGTCCAGCGGCCGTGTAGCCGGAATCGAGCGGCCCCGCCCATGGTGACGGCATGACCGACACCACTTCACGGCCGCGCCGCTGGCTCGTCACGGGAGCCTCACGGGGCCTCGGCCGAGCGGTTGCCGAGGCGGCCCTGGCGGCCGGCGACACCGTGATCGCCACCGCGCGCAAGCCGGCCGCGCTCAACGACCTCGTCGCCGCTCACGGGGACCGCGCCGTCGTCCTGCCGCTCGACGTCACCGACCGGCAGGCCGTCTTCGCCGCCGTCGAACGGGCGATGGAGCCGGCGGACGGCATCGACGTCCTGGTCAACAACGCCGGTCACGGTCTGGCGGGGGCCGTGGAGGAGGTCTCCGAGACCCAGGCGCGCGAGGAGCTGGAGGTCAACTTCTTCGGCGCGCTGTGGTGCGTCCAGGCGGTGCTGCCGGTGCTGCGCCGCCAGGGCGGGGGCCACATCTTCCAGATGTCGAGCATCGCCGGCGTCACCACCTACCCCAACCTCGGCCTCTACTGCGCGAGCAAGTGGGCGCTGGAAGGGCTGAGCGAGACGCTGGCCCAGGAGGTGGCCGGCTTCGGCATCCGGGTGACGATCGTGGAGCCGGGCGAGTTCCGCACCGAGTGGAGCGCGGGCAGCATGGTCAGGGCCGTGCCGCTGGCCGCCTATGACGACGTGCTGGCCAAACGGCGGCACGGGCTGTCGGGGGCGTACGCGTACCTGCAGCCAGGCGATCCGGCCAGGCTCGGGCAGGCGCTGCTGGAGGTCCTCGACGCCGACCCGCCGCCGCTGCGCCTGCTGCTCGGCCGCGGTGCGGCCGAGCTCGCCCCGCGCGTTCTGCGCGAGCGCGTCGCAGGCTGGGAACCGTGGCGCGAGCTGGCCGAGAAGGCGGACTTCGATGCATGAGACCGGACGCGGGCGGTCTTGGATTCGTGAGGTGACGTGCGGCGTGGAGAAGGGAGCAGGAGCATGAGGGTCATGGTCGTCGTACTGCCGGCGCTCGGTCACCTCTTCCCGGTCGTGCCGCTCGCCTGGGCGTTGCGCGCGGCGGGGCACGATGTGCTGGTGGCCACCTCGGACGGCGCGGTGGACGCCGCGGTCCGCGCCGGGCTGCCGGTCGTGGACGCGGCGCCCGGCGTGGACATCGCCGCCACGGTCTTCGGGCAGGGTCAGGGCACCCAGGAGGAACGCGCCCGCACCCTGCGCGAGCGCGGCAAGAAGATCGCCGAGGCCGGCGCCACCACGCCCGACCTGGTCTTCGAGCGCTTCGCGCGGGTCTCCACGCTGATGGCGGACGAGACCCTGCGGGTGGCCCGCGACTGGGGCCCCGAGCTGGTGGTGTACTCCCGGCTGCAGGGGGCGGGCCTGCTCGTCGCCGCCGCGCTGGGCGTGCCGGCCGTCGAGCATGGCTTCAACTTCGTCGCCGAGCCCGGCTTCGCCCGCCGCTACCTGCCGCACCTCGCCGAGCTGTTTTCCCGCAACGGCGTGCCGCCACGCGAGCCGCGCGTCCAGCCGGTCCACGTCGCACCGCCGGAGCTGATGATCGGCGGCGGGGAGGGCTGGTCCGCGCGGTACGTCCCGTACAACGCGGGTGGTGAGCTGCCGGGCCGGCTCTGGGAGCCCGCCGGGCGGCCCCGGGTGCTGGTCACGCTGGGCACCGTGGTGCCGAAGATGGCCGGGCTCGGCGGGCTGGCTCCGCTGCTGGCCGCCGCGGCGGAGACGGACGCAGAGTTCCTGCTGGCGCTGGGCGGTCAGCCGGAGCCCGGCGCGCTCGGGCCGCTGCCCGCCAACGTACGGGAGGTGCCCTGGGTGCCCCTGCATCTGGTGCTCACCCGCTGCGCGGCCGTCGTCCACCACGGCGGGTCGGGCACGACGCTGACCGCCCTGGCCGCCGGGGTGCCGCAGCTCGTCCTGCCGCATGGCGCGGACCAGTACCTCAACGCGGGCGTCGTCGACAGCGCGGGGCTGGGGCTGCGCCGCGAGCCCGCGGAGGCCGACCAGAAGGTCCTGGCCGAGCTGCTGGAGGACGGCCCCGTACGCGCCGCCGCGCGGGCGGCGGCGCGGCGCGTACGTGAGCTGCCCGCCCCGGCCGCGCTGGTGCCGAGGCTGGAGGCCCTGGCCGCGGCGGAGGGCTGAGCGCGGCTCACCCCTGGGGCTTGCGCGCGGGACCGGGCTCGTCGTTGTAACCCTTCTCGATGAACGCGATGTTGTGGTAGAGGTGCACGCCGGTCACGTGGGCGTCGGTGTAAGACGGCTCGTGACCGGGCCCGTGGTCGTACTCCTTGTGGTGCAGGCCGTCGATCAGGGACCTGAGCAGGCCCATCGTGGTGCCCGGTGCGGAGGGGCCGCCGCCGTAGGAGGGCCAGTAGGAGGTCTGCAGGTCCTCGATGACGTACCAGCCGCCCGGGCGTACGTGCGGGAAGAGCGCCGCGAACGAGGTCAGCACGTGCCCGTTGACGTGACTGCCGTCGTCGATGACGATGTCCAGCCCGCCGAGCCCGGAGCCCAGGCGGTCCAGGAAGGCGCTGTCGCTCTGGTCCCCCCTGATCGTGCGGACGCGGGGCTCGTCCAGCCGCTTGTCGTGCACGTCGAGCCCGTAGATCAGGCCCCGGCGGAAGTACCGCTGCCACATGCGCAGCGAACCGCCGCCGGCGCGGGGGTCGTCGTAGCCGCCGATGCCGATCTCCAGCAGGTGCACCGGAGCGTCGCGCAGCGGCGCGAAATGGCGTTCGTAGTGCGGTGTGTACCAGTGCACACCTCCCCACTTGTCGGAGCCGAAGGTCACGGCCAGGTCGTCGAGGGCCGGGGGCACGGGCCGGAGCTCGCGCAGCAGCGCGTGGCCGGCTCGCACGCCGCGCCGCCTGCGCGCCAGCAGCGGCGGCACCTCCGCAGGGTCGGGGTCGTCCGGCCAGCGGGCCAGCAGCTCGTGCTGCCTGCGCAGCCCGGTGGCGCGCGTGCCGTACAGCGCCCGCGCCAGGTCGGCGATCGGGTACGTGATCCGCACGTCGGCCCCGCTCGTTTCACCCTCCACCACGGCCGCGCCCTCGGGCCCGAAGCCGATGTCGAAGGCAATACCGGAGACCGGGCCGGTGTCGTCGGCGTCAGGACCGGTCAGCTCCAGCCGGACCACCGACTCCTCGGCGGCGGGCCCGCAGCGGCTGAGCAGCTCGGTGACCAGCACGCCTGCCACCTTCTCCGGCCCGATCTCCGCGATCACGCGCTCGTGGCCGCCGTCCAGGTCGCTCGCTCCGACCAGCGACGCCACCACGCCCCACGGTTCCGCATCCGTCATTCGAAGCACCCCTTTCTCGTCCCGTCTACCGGCCGAGAGTGGCCGGTGGGCGCGGAGGCGGCGTCCACGCGTGCTGGAGAAGGACTGGAGACGGCCCGTCCCCGCCGCCGGCACGGGCGGCCGGATCCGCCCGCGCTTGAGCGCCGGTAGAGGGACGCCGGTGACAGTGAGTTCGGCGCGCCCCGGCGGGTGCGCCGCGAGACGGAGGTGACCGGAATGAACGTCAGGACACCCGGGCCGGCCGCGGAGCCTGCGGCGCGAGGCGTTGCGGCGGGCGAGCGGGCCGTGCGCGAGCTGGCCGAAGTCGCCGGGCGGCACGCCGAGCGGGCGGACGCGTCGGGGGAGCCGGCCCATGAGGCGGTGTCCGGCATCGTGGCCGCCGGTTTCGCCCGCCACTTCGTCCCCGAACGGCACGGCGGGGCGGCGGGCGGGTTCGCCGCGCTGCTCGGTGCTGTCGCGGACGTGGGGGAGCGGTGCGCGTCCGTCGCATGGTGCGCCTCGCTGGCGGCGGGGTCCGCGCGGCTCGGGGCGTACCTGCCGGAGCGCGGGCAGGCGGACCTGTGGGGCGGCGGGCCCGACGTGCTGGTCGCGGCGGGGCTCATTCCCTCCGGGCGGGCGGTGCGGCAGCGCGACGGCTGGAGGCTGACCGGGGAGTGGGCCTACACCAGCGGCGCCGATTTCTCCGACTGGGTCCTGCTGTGCGCGCCGACCGGTCCGGGCGACGGCGACGGCGTCGGAGGCAACGCGGCGCGGTTCTTCGCCGTCCCGCGCGCCGGGTACACGGTGCGGCGTACCTGGCGGGCGCTCGGCATGCGGGCCACCGCCAGCGACACGGTGGCGGTGACGGACGGGTTCGTCCCGGAGCACCGGTCGGTGCCGCGCGAGCGGATCTACCAGGGCGCGGCGGCGCACCCGGCGGCGCACCCGGCGGCGCACCCGGCGGCGCGGTGTCACGCCGTGCCGCTGCGGCTGGTCAGCGGGCTTCTGTTCGCCGCGCCCGCGCTCGGGGCCGCGACGGCCGCCGTACACGCCTGGAGGGAACGCCTGCGCGCGGAGGCGGCCGCGGGCGAGAGCGCCCGGCTGGTGCTCGCGCGGTCCGCGACCGAGGTGGAGACGGCCCGGCTGCTGCTGACCCGGGCCGCCGAGACGGCCGATCGCGCACCGCTGGGCGGCCCGCAGGATGCCGCCGCGGACGAGGCACGCAACGCGCGTGACTGCGCGTACGCCGTCGAGCTGCTGCGGGAGGCCACCGATCGGCTGTTCCGCGCCGCGGGCACCCGCGTCCAGGCCGCCGGGAATCCCCTCCAACGGGCCTGGCGGGACGTCTCGTGCGTGGCCGGCCACGTGGCCCTGCGCTTCGAGCCCGCCGCCCTCCAGTACGCCGCCCATCTGCTCACCTCCTCCCCCGAGGACCGGTTCGAGCGCGAGTCGAGCCAGGCGGCAGCCGGGCTCCAGGCCCGGGTGTGACCGTCGGGGTGGGACAGCGCGAAAGCGAGGAGACGGCATGACCGAACAGCACAGCACCGGGGACGCGGGGGCCACGGTCGCACGGCGTGGGCTGGCGCTGGTGACCGGCGGGACCAGCGGCATCGGCCTGGCCGTGACCAGGTCGCTGGCCGCCACCGGCTACCAGGTCTTCATCTGCGCCCGCAGGGCGGACCAGCTCGCTCTGGTGGTCAAAGGGCTGCAAGAGGAGGGGCTGGCGGTGGACGGAGTCCCGGCCGATGTGCGCGATCCCGGCGACGTGCGCACCTTCGTCGAGACCGCGGTGCGGCGCCACGGCCCCGTGGACGTCCTGGTCAACAACGCCGGGCGCAACGGCGGCGGCGTGACCGCCGAGATCACCGACGAGCTCTGGTTCGACGTCATCAACACCAACCTGAACAGCGTCTTCCTGGTCACGCGCGAGGTGTTGACCAACGGCGGCATGGCGGCTCGGGGGCAGGGCCGGATCATCAACATCGCCTCCACGGGTGGCAAGCAGGGCGTCGTCCTCGGTGCCCCGTACTCGGCCTCGAAGCACGGCGTGATCGGCCTGACCAAGGCGCTCGGCCTGGAACTGGCCAAGTCCGGCATCACCGTGAACGCCGTCTGCCCCGGGTACGTCGAGACCCCGATGGCCGAGCGCGTCAGGAACGGCTACGCCGAGGTCTGGGGGACCACGCCGGACGAGGTGCTCACCAGGTTCAACGCCAAGATCCCGCTGGGCCGTTACTCCACCCCCGGCGAGGTGGCCGGTCTGGTCGGCTATCTGGTCACCGACACGGCGGCGTCGATCACCGCGCAGGCGCTGAACGTGTGCGGCGGCCTGGGCAACTACTGAGAGGAGAGTGAGATGGCCAACCCGCGCACCCACCGGGCCGAGCACCGCGTCACGGTGCGGGCTCCGGCGGAGAAGGTCTACGAGCTGATCGCCGACGTGACCGCCTGGCCGCGCGTGTTCCCGCCGACCGTCCACGTCGAGCGGCTGGAGTCGGACGGAGCAGCCGAGCGGCTGGGGACTGACGGGGCCGCCGAGCGGATCACCATCTGGGCGACCGCCAACGACACGGTCAAGTCCTGGACGTCCCGCCGCGAGCTGGAGCGGGCCGGGCTGCGGATCTCGTTCCGCCAGGAGGTGTCGCAGCCTCCGGTCGCCGAGATGGGCGGCCGGTGGGAGATCGAGCCGCTGCCGGGCGGCGAGTCGCTCATCCGGCTGCATCACGACTACCGGGCGGTCGGCGACGATCCGGACGGAGCCGAGTGGATCGCGCGAGCGGTCGACCGCAACAGCGAGGCGGAGCTGGCCGCGCTCAAGCGGGTCGCCGAGCGTGAGGCGGCCCAGGACCGGTTGCTGCTGGTCTTCGCCGACAGCGTCGAGATCGCCGGCTCCGCCCAGGACGTCTTCGACTTCATCGACCAGGCGCAGCACTGGGCCGAACGGCTGCCGCACGTGGCCCGCGTCTCGCTGCGCGAAGTGCAGCCCCACGTCCAGGTGCTCCGCCTGGACACGCGTACGGCCAAGGGCGACCTGCACACCACCGAGTCCGTACGGGTGACCTTCCCCCATCGCTCCATCGTCTACAAGCAGCAGGTGCTCCCCGCGCTGCTGTCGGTGCACAACGGCCGGTGGACCTTCGCCGAGCACGACGGCCGCACCACCGCGACGAGCGAGCACACGGTGGTCATCAAGGAGGAGGCCATCGCCTCCGTCCTCGGCGAGGACGCCGACGTGGAGACGGCCCGCGCATGGGTCCGGCGGGCGCTGAGCGGCAACAGCCTGGCCACGCTGGAGCACGCGAAGAAGTACGCGGAGACCACCGTGGGAGCGGCGTCGTGAGCCGTCCCCTCTCCCCGGGCGGCCTGTACGGCGAGATCCAGGCGTTCTACGCCAGGCAGACCCGCCTGCTCGACCGCGGCAGGACCGACGAATGGGCGGCCACCTTCACCGAGGACGGCGTCTTCGAGGAGGTCGTCAAGGGCGAGCGGCTGGAAGGCCGCGAGGCCATCGCCGCCTCCGCCCGTAAGCGCGCCGACGCCACCGCCGCGGAGGGGGTGCAGCGCCGGCACTGGTTCGGCATGCTGGAGGTCGATCACGAGGCCGACGGCAGGCTCGGCGCCACCTACTACGCCCTGGTGATGTCCACGCCGACCGGCGGCGGGCTCGCCGTCTACCTCAGCGCGGAGGCGCACGACGTGCTGGTCCCGCACGACGACGGCTGGCTGGTCAGCCACCGGAGCATCCGTCACGACGCGGCCGGGCCGCTGGAGAGCGAGGCGCCGTGGAGTTCGGCGTAGTCTTCTTCCCCACCGTCGGTCCCGGCGACAAGCCGGCCTCGCAATACTTCGACGAGTGCCTCTACCTCGCGGAGCTGGCGGAAGATCTGGGCTTCCTGCACGTCAAGACGGTCGAGCACTACTTCTTTCCCTACGGCGGCTACAGCCCCGACCCGGTGACCTTCCTCGCCGCCGTGGCCGCCCGCACCAGCAGGATCCGGCTCGGGACCAGCGCGGCCATCCCCGCCTTCACCCATCCGGTCAAACTCGCCGGCAAGCTCGCCATGCTGGACAACCTGTCCCACGGGCGGCTGGACGCCGCGTTCGGGCGGGCGTTCCTGCCGGACGAGTTCGCCGCCTTCGGCATCCCGCTGGACGAGAGCAGGGACAGGTTCACCGAGGGGGTGACGGCCTGCGTACGGCTGTGGAGTGAGGAGGACGTACGGTTCGAGGGGCGCTTCCACCAGTTCGGCCCCGTCACGCTGCTGCCCAGGGTCGTGCAGCGGCCGCACCCGCCGGTGTTCGTCACCAGCGCGCGCAGCGCGGAGTCGGTCGAGCGGGCCGGCACCGACGGCTACAACCTGCAGACGGTGCCGAACGTGATGTCGCGCGAGGTGCTCCAGGAACGCCTGTCGATCTACCGGGGCGCCTGGGCGGCGGCCGGCCATCCTGAGGGCGCGGCGCGTGTCCACTTCAGCTATCCCTGCGTGGTGGCGGAGGACGGCGCTCAGGCCGTCCTCAAGGGGCGCTTCGACGAGGAGCGGAACACCGCGGCCATCGCCGCCGCCGTTCGCGCCTGGAGCGGCACCACCAGCGCGGCCTACCCGGGCTACGAGAAACTGGCCGACCTCGCCACGCGGACGACCTTCGACGACCGGCTCAAGGACGACAAGGTGCTGGTGGGCGACCCCGAACAGGTCCGCGGCCAGCTCGAGCGCATCGCCGGCTGGTACGGCGACGACGTGACGATCAGCCTGGGCATCCATTCCGGGCACCTGGACGTCCAGGACGCGGCGCGCACCCTGCGCCTGCTGGCCGACCGGGTGCTGCCCAAGCTGCATGCCTGACGAGGCGGCGCCGCAGGCCGGCCCGCCCCGCGTGGACGGCCGGCTGCTGCGCGTCGGGCTGATCCTCCAGCTCGGCGCGCTGGCACCGCTGCTGGACACCACGATCGTCAGCGTCGCGATCCCCGACCTGGGCCGGGCCTTCGGGGCACCGGTCGCCGCCATCCAGCTCGTCAGCACCGGTTACCTGCTGGCCTTCGCCATGGTGGTGCCGCTCGTCGGCTGGGCGATCGAGCGCTATGGTGGGCGGCCCGTCTGGACGGTGTCGCTGCTGCTGTTCCTGGCCGGGTCGGTGCTGTGCGGGGTGGCCTGGTCGCTGCCCGTCCTGGTGGCGGCCAGGGTGGCGCAGGGGGCGGCGGGCGGGATGATCTTCCCGGTCATGCAGACAGTCCTGGCCCAGGTCGCGGGGGAGCGGCGGGCCGGGCGGGCCATGGCGATCCTGGCGGTGCCTGGCCAGCTCGCCCCCATCGCGGGGCCCACACTCGGCGGGGTGCTCGTCGCGACGCTCGGGTGGCGCTGGATCTTCTTCGTCAACCTGCCGATCTGCCTGGTCGCGCTGGTGGCCGGCCATCGCGGGCTGCCACGGGGCGTCCGCGATGCCGGGCGCCGGCTCGACGTGGCCGGTCTGGTGCTGCTCGCGCCCGCGATGGCGCTGCTGGTCTACGGCCTGACGCGGGTCGGCGAGGCTCCCGAGGGCCTGGACGTGGTGGCGTCCGGGTGCGCCGGAGCGGGGATTCTCCTGCTGCTGGCCTTCGTCATCCGCGCGTGGCGCCGGCCCGCGTCGCTCGTGAACGTGCGCCTGTTACGGGTGCGCTCGCTGTCGTCGGCCTCGGCCGTGGTCTTCTGCACCCAGGCCGCGCTGCTCGGGACGATGTTCGTGCTGCCCCTGTTCTACGAGCGGATCCACGGGGCGGACGCGCTGCGGGCCGGGCTGCTGCTGGCTCCCCAGGGGATCGGCGCGATGCTCGCGATGCCGCTGGTCGGGCTGCTGGTGGACCGGATCGGCCCGCGGCCCCTCGTGCTGGCGGGGATCGCTCTGGCCGTCGCCGGCACGCTCCCGTTCGCGCTCGCCGGCCCGTCGGCCGGCCCGGCGGTGCTGGAGCTGGGCCTCGGGGTGCGCGGGCTCGGACTGGGGGCGGCGGTCATCCCCGTCGTCTCGGCGGCCTACTACGGGGTCCCGGAGCGGGACTATCCGGGCGCGACGACCGTGTTCAACATCGTCCAGCGGCTCGGCGGGTCGTTCGGCACCGCCGTGCTCGCGGTGGTGCTGCAGTGCCGGCTGGGCAGTTCGGGCGGCGCCGCCGACGCCTACTCCGGGACCTTCTGGTGGGCCGTCGGGTTCACCGTGCTGACGCTCCTGCCGGCACTCCTCATGGCAGGCCGCCGCCGTTCTGAGTGATCTGTCCTGGTTCGTCCCGGACTTGAGCGCACCGCGAGGAGAGCCGGTGATGCTGACGGGTGTACAGCAACCGAAACGATCGGGGATGGTGACGGCCCATGGCCGCTGAGGCGACAATCATCGGCGCGGGGACCATAGGGCTCGGGTGGACCGCCCTGTTCCTCGCCCGCGGGCTCCGGGTACGCGTGAACAGCCGCCGCGCGGACGCCGAGCGCGTCGTACTTGAGGGCCTCGAACTCTTCGCGCCCACGATCCCGGGCGGCGGCGCCGACCCGGAGGAGCTGGTCACGCGGCTGCGGATCGAGCCGGACCTGGACCGCGCGCTCGACGGCGCCGACGTCGTGCAGGAGAACGCGCCGGAGAACCTGGAGCTCAAGCGGGAGCTGTTCGGCAAGATCGCCGCGGCGGCGCCGCCCGACGCACTGCTGCTCAGCTCCACCTCGACCTTCCTGCCCGAGGACATCGGCGCCGACCTGCCCGACCCCCGCAGGGTCCTGGTCGGCCATCCGTTCAACCCGGCGCACCTCATCCCGCTGGTGGAGGTCGTCGCCGCGGAAGGGGCCGATCCCCGACTCGCCGAGCGGGCCGTGGCGTTCTACCGGGAGCTGGGTAAGACGCCGATCGTGCTGGACCACGGCATCAACGGGTTCGTGGCCAACCGGCTGCAGTCGGCGCTGCTGCGCGAGAGCATCCACCTGGTCCGCTCGGGTGTGGTCACGGTGGAGCAGCTCGACGCCGTGGTGGTCAACTCGATCGGGCTGCGCTGGTCCACCGTCGGGCCCTTCCAGTCCTTCCACCTCGGCGGCGGTCCCGGCGGACTGCGCCACTGGCTCAGCCATCTGGGCGCGGGGCTGGAGAAGGGCTGGGCCGGGCTCGGCCACCCGCCGATGGACGAGCAGACCGTGCGAACGCTCATCGACCAGGCCGATCAAGCGTTCGCGGGCCGGACGTACGAGCAGCTCGCCGCCGAGCGGGACACCAGGCACACGGCGGTGCTGCGCGCGCTGGCCGAGCTCGGCGAGGGGGACGCGACCCAATGAGCCGCACCGCCGTGATCACCGGCATCGGCGTCGTCTCACCCGGCGGCGTCGGCGTCAAACCCTTCTGGGACCTGCTCGTCTCCGGCCGCACGGCCACCCGGACGATCACGCACTTCGACGCCTCGCCGTTCCGCTCCACCGTCGCCGCCGAATGCGACTTCGACGGGGTCGCCGAGGGCCTGACGCCGCAGGAGCTGCGCAGGATGGACCGCGCGACCCAGTTCGCCGTCGTGTCGGCTCGCCAGGCGCTGGCCGACAGCGGGCTCGCGCCGCAGGAGCTCGACCCGTTCAGGACCGGCGTCGCCATCGGCAGCGCCGTGGGGTGCACCACCAGCCTGGAACGTGAGTACGTGGTCGTCAGCGACGGCGGACGCGAATGGCATGTGAATCCCGACTACGCGGTGCCGCACCTTTACGACTACTACGTGCCGAGTTCGATCGCGGCGGAGGTCGGCTGGGCGGTGGAGGCGCAGGGCCCGTGCACCGTCGTATCCACCGGCTGCACCTCGGGCCTCGACGCGGTCGGTCACGCCGTCCGGCTGATCGAGGAGGGCTCCGCCGACACCATGATCGCCGGCGCGTCGGACGCCCCGATCTCCCCCATCACCCTGGCCTGCTTCGACGCCATCAGGGCCACCACCCCGCGCAACGACGAGCCCACCACGGCCTCCAGACCCTTCGACAACACCCGCAACGGGTTCGTCCTGGGCGAGGGCTCGGCGGTGTTCGTCCTGGAGGAGCGCGAGCGGGCCCTGGCCAGGGGCGCTTACGTGTACGCCGCCGTCGAGGGGTTCGCCTCCCGCTGCAACGCCTTCCACATGACCGGCTTGCGACCCGACGGCAAGGAGATGGCGGCGGCGATCAGCGCCGCGCTCGACGAGGCCCGGGTCGCGCCGGACGAGGTCGGTTACGTCAACGCCCACGGCTCCAGCACCCGCCAGAACGACCGGCACGAGACCGCCGCCTTCAAACGCGCCCTCGGGGACTCCGCCTACCGGACGCCGGTCAGCTCGATCAAGTCCATGATTGGCCACTCCCTCGGCGCGATCGGCTCGCTGGAGATCGCCGCCTGCGCGCTGGCGATCGAGCACGGCGCGATCCCGCCCACCGCCAACCTCCACGAGCCCGATCCCGAGTGCGACCTCGACTACGTCCCGCTGGTCGCCAGGAACGCCGCCGGTCTCGACACCGTGCTCACCGTGGGCAGCGGCTTCGGCGGGTTCCAGAGCGCGATGGTGCTCACCGGGCCGCAGCGGGCGGGCCGCCGATGAGGGGGACGACGGCCGCACCGGCGACCGGCACGACGGAGAGGACGGTGGCGGGGACGGTGATCACCGGCATCGGCGTCGTCGCGCCGATCGGCCTGGGCATCGCCGACTACTGGGCCGCGACCCTGGCCGGCCGGTCCGGCATCGGGCGCGTCACCCGGTTCGACCCCGCCGGATACCCCGTGGTCCTGGCAGGCGAGGTCTCCGGGTTCGTCCCCGCCGACCACCTGCCCGGCCGGCTCATCCCGCAGACCGACCACATGACCAGGCTCTCGCTCGTGGCGGCCGAGGAGGCGCTGGACGACGCCGGCCTCACCCAGGAGACCCAGCCCGAGTACGGCGTCGGCGTGGTGACCGCAGCCGGAGCGGGCGGTTTCGAGTTCGGCCACCGAGAGCTGGAGAAACTGTGGCGCGACGGCCCCGGGCACGTCAGCGCGTACCAGTCGTTCGCCTGGTTCTACGCCGTCAACACCGGCCAGATCTCGATCAGGCACGGTTTCCGCGGCCCGAGCGGCGTGCTCGTCTCCGACCAGGCGGGCGGCCTGGACGCCATCGCCCAGGCCCGCAGGCACGTGCGCGGCGGTGTGCCCGCGGTCGTGACGGGCGCGGTGGACGGCTCGCTGTGCCCATGGGGCTGGATCGCCCAGGTGAGCACCGGGCAGCTCAGCCGGGCCGCCGACCCGGCCGACGCCTACCGCCCCTTCGACGCGGCCGCCTCGGGGTTCGTGCCCGGCGAGGGCGGCGCCATCCTGATCGCCGAGGACGCCGCCGCGGCCGCGGCCCGCGGCGCCCGCGTCTACGGGCGCGTCCTCGGTCACGCGGCCACCTTCGACAGGCGGCCCCGTCCCGGCGCGCCCGCCGACTCGCTCGGCCTGCGCCGGGCGATCGAATCGGCCCTGGCCGAAGCCGGCCGCGCGCCCGGCGACATCGATGTGATCTTCGCGGACGGGGCCGGCGTCCCGGACCTCGACCGCGCCGAGGCGGAGGCGCTCGTGGCCGTCTTCGGGCCCCGCTCGGTGCCCGTCTCCATCCCCAAGACCATGACCGGACGGTTGTGCGCCGGCGCGGGACCGCTCGACGTGGCGGCCGCGCTGCTGTCGATCAGGGACGGCCTCGTCCCGCCCGCCGTGCACGTCCGGCCGAGCCCCGACTACTGGCTCGACCTCGTCGTAGGTGAGCCGCGTCCGCGGCGCGTCCGCACCGCCCTGGTCGTGGCCAGGGGCCTGCGCGGCTTCAACACCGCGATGGTGGTGGGCGGGCCGGTATGAGCCGCGCCCGACAACATTCCAGGATTCCAGGAGGGATTGTCATGAAACCGCTCACGCTGGCCGGCCTGGCCACGATCCTGCGGGAAGTCGCGGGCGAGGACGACGCCGCGCCCCTGGAGGGTGACTTCGCCGACGTCCCGTTCGCCGAGCTGGGCTACGACTCCATCGCCGTTCTGGAGATGGCGGCGTGCCTGAGCAGGGACTACGGCGTGCACCTGTCCGACGAGGACGTTCTCGGCACCGGCACGCCCAGGAAGGTACTGGAGCTGGCGGGCGCCGAGATCGCGCCGGCGCCGTGACCGCGACCACGTTCCGCCCCGCCGCGACCGCCTCATGGTGGCGTTGCGACGGCTGCGGTTACCTCCTCTACGCCAAGCGGCTGGCCCGCTCGCACGGTGTGTGCCCCGAGTGCGGGCACCACCGGCGCGTCCCCGCCAGCGAGCGGGTCGAGCTGCTGCTGGATCCGGGCACGGCCGAGCCGATGGACGTGCCATACCCGGCCGACGACCCGCTTGGCTTCGCCGACACGCGGCCGTACCGGGAGCGGCTGGCCGAGGCGCGGGCCCGTACCGGGCTGAGTGAGGCGGCCATCGCGGCGCGCGGCCGGATCGGCGGCGTGCCCGCGATGCTCGTCGTCATGGAGTTCGACTTCCTGGGTGGCAGCCTGGGCGGCGCGGTGGGCGAGCTGATCACGGTCGCCGCCGAGACCGCACTCGCCGAGCGGCGGCCGCTCGTCATCGTGGCCGCGTCCGGCGGCGCCCGCATGCAGGAGGGCGCGCTCGCGCTCATGCAGATGGCCAAGACCAGCCAGGCGCTGCTGGCGCTGGACCAGGCGGGCCTGCCGACCATCTCAGTGATCACCGACCCGACCTACGGCGGCGTGGCAGCCTCCTTCGCCACCCTCTGCGACGTCATCGTGGCCGAGCCGGGGGCGCGGATGGGGTTCGCCGGGCCGCGGGTGATCGAGCGCACGATCGGCGAGCGGCTGCCACCCGGCTTTCAGACGGCGGAGTTCCTGCTGCGCCACGGGCAGATCGACGCCATCAGGTCCCGCGACGAGCTGCGCCCCACCCTCCGCCGCCTGCTCCGCACTCTCGGCCCCGCGCAGACCCGGCCGTCCCTCGCGGAGGCGATCGCCCGGCCGTCCCCCGGCGAGCTCTCCGCTCTCCTGACCGACCCGGACCGACTGGCCACCACCGACCCCTACCAGGTCGTACGCCTGGCCAGAAGTCTCGACAGGCCCACCGCGCTCGACTACGTGCACTGGCTCGTGGACGACTTCGAGGAGTTGCGCGGCGACCGCCTGGGCGGCGACTGCCCCGCCACGGTCGGCGGCATCGGCACTCTCGACGGGCAGCCCATCGTCGTGATCGGCCAGCAGAAGGGCCACGACGCCGCCGAGCTCAGGGAGCGCAACTTCGGCATGCCCGCCCCCGCCGGGTACCGCAAGGCCGCCCGGCTCATGCGGCTGGCCGCCAAGGTCGGCATCCCCGTTCTCACGCTGGTGGACACAGGAGGGGCGTACCCGGGAGTTTCGGCGGAACGCGAGGGACAGGCCGTCGCGATCGCCGAGAACCTGCGCCTCATGGCCGGGCTGCCGGTGCCGATCGTGTCCGTGGTGATCTCCGAGGGCGGCAGCGGCGGGGCGCTGGGACTGGCGGTCGCGGATCGCGTCCTGATGCTGAGCAACGCCGTCTACTCGGTGATCAGCCCCGAGGGCTGCGCCGCGATCCTGTGGCGCGACGGGGCGGCTGCGCCGAGCGCGGCCCGTGCGCTGGGTCTGGACGCGCGCGAGCTGCTGGCCCGCGGCGTGGTGGACGCGGTCCTGCCCGAGCCCGACGGCGGCGCCCAGGCCGACCCGGAGGGAACGGCACGCCTGCTGGGCGAGGCCGTCGGCGCGACCCTGGCCGAGCTGCGCGCGTTGCCCGCCGCGGAGCTGACGGCCCGCAGGAGAGCCCGGTTCCGACGGCTCGGGTCCCGGGCGGTGGTGGGGTGAGACGGGAAGGGGACACGTTCGACGGCGTGCTGGTCACCGAGCGTCGGGACGGGCCGTCGGACGAGCGGCGAGATGCCCTCCTGGACGGGCGGCGCAACGGTCTGCCGGAGGACGTGCCGCCGGAGGGGCTGCCTGATCTGCTGGCCGCGGCGCGGGCCGGCGTACTCGACCTCCTGGCCGGCCTGCCCCGGCAGCCGCGTACGCTGCGGCTGGCCGTGGGACCGGTGACCATCGAGCTCGACTGGCCCGAGGGACCGGCACCACCCTCGCCGTCGCCGGCCCCCGCGCCCGCCCCGGCCGGCGCACCGCGGGACGAGGAGACCGTCCCCCTCGTCGCGCCGTCCGTGGGCGTCTTCTACCGCGCGCCAGAGCCGGGCGCCCCACCGTTCGTGGCCGAGGGCGACACCGTCGTACCCGGCCAGAAGGTGGGGCTGATCGAGGCCATGAAGCTCATGATCCCCGTCGAGGCCGACCGGCACGGCCGCATCGTCGCCTGCCTCCAGCCGGACGGGACCGCGGTCGAGTACGGACATCCGCTGTTCGCCGTCGCACCGGCACAGGGCGGGTGAGCGGCATGTTCGACACCGTCCTCATCGCCAACCGCGGCGAGATCGCGCTGCGCGTCGCGCGGGCCTGCCGAGAACTGGGCGTCAAAGTGGCCGTCGTGTACTCGACCGAGGACGCCGGCGGCGAGGTGGTCCGCTACGCCGACCGGGCGGTGTGCGTCGGCCCCGGAGCCGCCAAGCACAGCTACCTCAACATCCCGGCGGTGCTGGAGGCCGCCCGCATGGTCGGCGCGGACGCCGTGCATCCCGGCTACGGCTTCCTGTCGGAGAACGCCGACTTCGCCGAGCTCTGCGCCGCAGAGGGGCTGACGTTCATCGGTCCGCCGCCCCACGTCATCGAGGCGCTGGGCGACAAGTCGTCCTGCCGCTCCCTCATGGCGCGGGCGGGCCTGCCGATGCTGCCCGGCACGCTGGAACCCGTCGAGACCCTGGCCGATGCGCAGGAGGCTGCCGCGGCCATCGGCTGGCCCCTGGTGGTCAAGGCCGTCGCGGGCGGCGGCGGACGCGGCATCGGGGTGAGCCGTACGCCCGAGGACCTGTCGTCCGTCTACCGCGAGACCAGGCGGCACGCGAGCGCTCTGTTCGGCGACGGACGCGTCTATTTGGAGCGCTACCTCAGCCCCGCCAGGCATGTCGAGATCCAGGTGCTGGCCGACCGGCACGGCAACGTCCTGCACCTCGGCGAACGCGACTGCTCGGTGCAGCGCCGCCACCAGAAACTCGTGGAGGAGACGCCGGCGCCCGCGCTCGGCCGCGACCTGCTCGACGAGATGGCCGCGCACGCCGTGCGAGGCGCCAGGGCCGCGGGTTACGTCGGTGCCGGCACCTTCGAGTTCCTCGTGGACGCCGCGGGCCGCTTCTCGTTCATGGAGGTCAACTGCAGGATCCAGGTCGAACATCCGGTCACCGAACTCGTCACGGGCATCGACCTGGTGCAGGAGCAGATCCGGATCGCGGCGGGTCATCCCCTGCGGCTGCGTCAGGAGGACGTCGTGCCGCGTGGGGTGGCCATCGAGTGCCGGGTCAACGCCGAGGACGCCGTGCGTGACTTCGCGCCCACGCCGGGCCGCCTCGAACAGTTCGCCGTGCCCGCGGGCCCCTTCGTCAGGGTGGACACGCACGCGGGCGCGGGCGGTACGGTGTCGGCCTTCTACGACTCCCTGCTTGCGAAGGTGTCGGTGTGGGCGCCCGACCGTGACGGGGCGCTGGCCAGGATGCGGCGGGCGCTGGGCGAGGTCCGGATCGCGGGCCCCGGCGTGCGCACCACGACCGCCTTCCTGGAATCGGTCCTCGCCAGCCCGGACTTCCGCGCCGGACGCTATGACACCGGCCTGGTCGAACGCCTGCGGCAGGAGGACCCGCGTTGAAGGCTCTCTTGCTCGCCGGGGGGTCGGGCACCAGGTTGCGGCCCATCACGCACACCTCGGCCAAGCAGCTGGTGCCGGTGGCGAACAAGCCGGTTCTCTTCTATGGTCTGGAGGCCATCGCGGCGGCGGGGATCCGGGAGTTGGGCCTGGTGGTGGGGGACACGCATGCGGAGATCGAGGCGGCGGTGGGTGACGGGTCGGCGTTCGGGCTGCGGGTGACGTACCTGCGACAGGAGGCGCCGCTGGGGTTGGCGCACGCGGTGCTGATCGCCCGGGAGTTCCTGGGTGACGAGGACTTCGTGATGTATCTGGGTGACAACTTCATCGTGGGTGGGATCAACGAGGTGGTCGAGCGGTTCGTGAGGGAGCGGCCGGCCGCGCAGATCATGCTGACGAAGGTCGCGGAGCCGCAGGCGTTCGGGGTGGCGGAGTTGGACGCGGGTGGCCGGGTGGTGGGGCTGGAGGAGAAGCCGGCGCGGCCGAAGAGTGATCTGGCGCTGGTCGGGGTGTATCTGTTCAGCGCGGCGGTGCACGCGGTGGTGGGGGAGTTGAAGCCGTCGTGGCGGGGTGAGCTGGAGATCACGGATGCGATTCAGGGGTTGATCGAGGCGGGGTTGCGGGTGGAGTCGTCGGTGATCTCCGGTTATTGGAAGGACACCGGGAACGTGACGGACATGCTGGAGGTGAACCGGCTGGTTCTGGAGTCGGTGGAGCCTCGTGTGCTGGGGCGGGTGGACGGGGCCAGTGAGCTGATCGGGCGGGTGGCGGTGGAGGCGGGGGCGGTGGTCGAGCGGTCTCGCGTGGTGGGCCCGGCGATCGTGGGCGCGGGGGCGAGGGTGCGCGACAGTTATGTCGGTCCGTACACCTCCATCGGGGCTTCGTGTGTCATCACGGGCAGTGAGATCGAGTATTCGATCGTGCTGCCGAGGGCTTCCATCGCCGGTGTCGGGCGCATCGAGTCGTCGCTCATCGGCCGGGACGTGGAGGTCACCCCTGCGCCGCAGACGCCCAAGGCGCATCGCCTGCTGCTGGGCGATCACAGCAAGGTGCAGATCGGGTCATGAGCCGCATTCTGGTAACCGGGGGAGCCGGGTTCATCGGCTCGCATTTCGTCCGGAGCCTTCACGAAGGGTTTGTCACGGTTCTCGACAAGCTGACCTATGCCGGGAATCGGGCCAATCTGGATGGGGTGCGGCACGAGTTCGTGCGTGGAGACATTTGTGATGCCGGTCTGCTGGCGGAGGTCGTACCGGGTCATGACCTCGTGGTGAACTTCGCGGCCGAGTCGCACGTGGACCGGTCGATCGCCGGTGCGGGGGAGTTCGTACGCACCAACACTCTCGGGACGCAGACGCTGCTGCAGGCGTGCCTGGAGGCGGGGGTGCCGAAGGTGGTGCAGGTGTCGACCGACGAGGTGTACGGGTCGATCGACGTGGGCTCGTGGGACGAGGCGGCCCCGCTGCGGCCCCGCTCACCGTACGCGGCGTCCAAGGCGGGCGGTGACCTGATCGCCCGCGCGTACGCGATCACGTACGGGCTGGACGTGTCGATCACGCGTTGTGGCAACAACTACGGGCCGCGGCAGTATCCGGAGAAGCTGATCCCGCTGTTCGTCACGAACCTTCTGCGGGGCAGGAAGGTACCGCTCTATGGCGATGGCGGCAACGTGCGGGATTGGATCCACGTCGAGGATCACTGTGCGGGCATTCGCCTGGTCGCGGAGAAGGGCGAGCCGGGCGAGGTCTATCACATCGCGGGCACGGCGGAGCTGACGAACAAGGAGTTGACGGCGCGCCTGCTCGAAGCCTGCGGCCGGGATTGGGAACTGGTCGAGCACGTGGCCGATCGCAAGGGCCACGACCGCAGGTATTCCCTGGACGACTCGAAGCTGCGGGCGCTGGGCTACCGCCCCCGGGTGCCGTTCGAGTGGGGGCTGAAGGACACGGTCCGCTGGTACGCCGAGCATCGGGACCGGTGGAGGACATGAGCTGGCTGATCACGGGAGCGGGCGGGATGCTGGCCGCCGACGTGCTCGATCGCACGGCGCTGACCGGCGAGCCGGTGCACGCGCTGGGCCGCGCCGAGCTGGACGTGCGCGACCGGCGCGCGGTGCGCGACCACATGGCCGCCCACCGGCCCAAGGTGGTGGTCAACTGTGCCGCATGGACCGCGGTGGACGACGCGGAGGCGAAGGAGGACCAGGCGCTGGCGGTCAACGGCACCGCGGTGCGCTGGCTTGCCGAGGCGTGCGACCTGGCCGGAGCCCGGCTCGTGCACATGTCCACCGACTACGTCTTCGACGGGACCAGCGCCGAGCCCTATCTGGAGGACGCGCCGACCGCACCGCTGAACGCCTACGGCCGCACCAAACTGGCCGGAGAACGGGCCGCACTTGAGCACGGCCACTATGTGGTGCGCTCCGCCTGGCTGTACGGGACACATGGCGCCGACAACTTCGTGCGCACGATGATCCGCATGGCGGGTGAACGGCCGTACCTCGACGTCGTGGACGACCAGCGCGGCCAGCCCACCTGGACCGCCGACCTGGCCGACTACCTGGTCCGGTTGGTGCAGTCCGACCTGCCGCCGGGCGTCTACCACGGCACCAGCGCGGGCGAGACGACCTGGCACGGATTCGCCAGAGAGATCTTCACTCTGCTGGGCGAGGACCCCGCCCGGGTACGCCCCGTGCCGACCTCCGCCCACCCCCGCCCGGCGATGCGCCCCGCCAACAGCGTGCTGGCCCACACGCGCTGGGATCCGATCCGCCACTGGCACACGGCCCTGCGAGCCGCCTGGCCCGCCCTCGCCCGCCCCGCCGAAACCCACGACCACGGCACCATCGGCGTGACCCCGCACGTGCGGCCATGATGGTGCCGCCTCTCCCCCTTCCGCGAAGTACGGCACAGAAGCCGTTCGCCTCGGACGCCCGCTTCGTCACGCGTGGCGGCGATGAACGCCTGGCGGACCTGCTCCTGCCGCGGGCCTTCCCGGCAAGTGGCCTCCTCCCGTAGGCCCTCCGAACTCGAGCAGATCTTCATCGGCTCTCCAGCCGGATGGCGGACCGTTGTTGTTCACACCCTGAGGAGGTACGGCCATGCGACAGACGGTCGCCGAGCCCGAGGTGCACGAGGTCGCCGACGGCGTCTTCGCCTATGTCCAGCCCGACGGCGGCTGGTGCCTGAACAACGCCGGGCTGGTGGTGAGCGAGTCCGGTGCGTTACTGGTCGACACGGCGGCGACCGAGGCACGTGCCCGCCGGTTGAAGGACACGGTGAGCCGCATCGGCGGCGGCCCGCCCCGCCTGGTGGTCAACACCCACCATCACAGCGACCACACCTTCGGCAACTTCGTCTTCGCGCCGGACTCCCTCATCCTGGCCCAGGAACGGTGCCGGGAGGAGATGTCCGCCTCCGGTTTCGGGCTGTGCGGGTTGTTCCCCGGCGTCGATTGGGGCGACCTCGCGCTGGCCCTGCCCGAGGCCACTTACCAAGACCGGCTGACCGTGCACCTGGGAGAGCTGCGGGTGGAGCTCATCCATCCGCCGGTGCCCGCGCACACCACCAACGACACCGTGGTGTGGGTGCCGGAGCGTGGCGTGCTGTTCACCGGGGACGTGGTGATGTCGGGGGTGACGCCGTTCTGCCTGATGGGCTCGATCGACGGGTCGCTGCGTGCGCTGGAGTGGCTGCGCACGCTCGGAGCCACTGTCGTGGTGGCCGGGCACGGGCGGGTGGCCGGACCCGAGGTGCTGGACGAGGCCGAGGCGTACCTGAGGTGGGTGCGGAAGGTGGCGGCGGAGGGCGTGCGTGCGGGCCTGCCGCCGCTGCTGGCCGCCAAGGAGGCCGACCTCGGCGGCTTCGGCGCGCTGCGCGACTCGGAGCGGCTGACGGCCAACCTGCACCGCGCCTATGCCGAACAGCTCGGCGGTGCCCCTGGCGTCCCGCTGGACGTGCTGGACATCTTCCAGGAGATGGTCGCCTTCCACGGCGGGCCGCTAACCTGCCACGCCTGACGATCGCCCCGATACCTGGGATCAGCCGGGGGTCGAGCCTTCATGGAGGGCGCCCGGAAAAGGCGGGATCGGCCGCGCCCGGCCGGCGTGACCGTGAGGCCGCCCCCGCGTGGCACGGGGGCGGCCGGTGGGTTCGGCCCGCTGACCGAGGCGACCGCGGCGGTGGGGCGTCAACAGCCGATGAGCCCGCAGGCCGGGCGGCAGGAGTCGCGCCAGCGCGGCGAGGACGGCCCCTCCACCGCCTCCGGCAGGCAGGGACGGGCCGTTCCCTTCAGCGGGGGGACGACGGCCCGAACGGCCGGTCGCCGCGCAGCGTGATGCGGTGCATGACCCGGTGGGCGGTGCCGTAGTCGCGGTTGGCGTAATGGGCGGTCGCGCGGTTGTCCCACATGGCCACGTCGCCGAGGCGCCAGCGGTGGCGGATGACGTGCTCCGGCTTGGTCAGGTGGGCGTAGAGCAGGTCAAGGATGTTGCGGCTCTCGGCCTCCGAGACACCGACGATGTGCGAGGTGAAGCCGGGGTTGACGAAGATGCCCCTGCGCCCGGTCTCGGGGTGGACGCGTACGACGGGGTGCTCCACCGGGTCCAGCCGGGTCACGACCTCGCCCTCCCAGACGCTGCCCTGGCCGCCGCGCCGCTGGGCCAGGTAGTAGCCGAACTCGCGGTTGCCGTCGTGCACCGCGGTGAGCTGGTCGGCCAGTTCCCGTACGGGCGCGGCCAGTGAGTCGTAGGCGAGCTGGCTGTCGGCCCAGCTGGTGTCCCCGCCGGTGGGAGGCAGCACCACGGCGCGCAGGATCGAGCCTAGCGGCGGGCGCGGCATGAAGGTGACGTCGGTGTGCCAGACGTCGGCGAAGCCGTTGTCGGCGCTGTCGAGCGCGTAGATCTCCGGGTGCGCCTCGTCCACGCCGCCGACGACGGGGTGGGAGGCGGTCAACTCGCCGAGGCGGCGGCCCAGGGCGACCTGGCCGTCCTCGTCGAGGCTCTGCCCGGAGAAGAATAGTGCCTTCCACTCGACGAGGGCGGCTCGTACCGCGGCCAGCTCCTCGTCGTCCGCGGTGGCCAGGTCGAGCCCGTCTACCCGGGCGCCGAAGTGCGGTCCGAGCGGGCGCAGGGTGAGCGTGGCGGCCAGGGGTGTGGACATGTGCGCTCCTGTTCTGTGGTGGTCATCCGGCGGCCTCGCGGACGGCGTGGCTGACGGTGGCACGCAGGGCCGTGTACTCGGGGAGGGCGCGGAGTTCGTCGGGCTCAAGGCCGGTGCGGGGCAGGGGGATGTCGAGGTCGAGGGCGATCTGGCCGGGCCTGCTGGTGAGCACGACGACGCGGCTGCCGAGGAAGACGGCCTCTTCGACGCTGTGGGTGACGAACACGGAGGTGCGGCCCGTCTGCTCACTGACCCGGCGCAGATCCTCCTGCAGCCGTTCGCGGGTGAGCGCGTCCAGGGCCGCGAACGGCTCGTCGAGCAGCAGCAGCAGCGGATCGTCGCCCGCCAGCGCCCTGGCGATGGCCACGCGCTGTTGCTGACCGCCGGACAGCTGCCAGGTCCGGCGGTGGGCCACGTCGTGCAGGCCGACCCGTTCGAGGAGCTCCGGCACCCGGCGGGCGCGCTCCTCGCGGGGGACGCCGGCGTAGCGCAGGGCCAGCTCCACGTTGCCGCCCACGCTCTTCCAGGGGAACAGCCGGGGCTGCTGGAACACGATCCCGGCGCCGGTGCCGGGCACCGGCGCGGCCCCGGCGGTGCGGACGACGCCGGCGCTGGGCCGTTCGAAGCCGGCGATCAGGCGCAGCAGCGTGCTCTTGCCGCAGCCGGACGCTCCGACGATCACGAGGAACGAGCCGCGGGGGACGTCGAGCGAGATCGGGCCGAGCGCGGTCACGATGTCCGTGCCCGTCCCGTACACGTGCACGACATCCTTCACGTGGACGGCGGTCTGCGTGCCGGTCTCAAGGGGTGAGGACACTGGGTAGCCCCTTGTTGTAGATGGCGTTCCGCACGGTCGCCAGGTCGGGTACGGCTTCGATCTTCTGCTGGTCCTTGAGGAACTGCGCGGCGCTGACGAGGTTCTGGGCCAGGGCGCCGGGCCGCTCGGGGGTGCCGAGCCACTCGGGGGAGGCCAGGTCGGCGGGCTTGAGGAAGACGCCCTGGGTGAGCTGGTCCGCGGCGTCCTCCTTGGTGAGGTTGAGCTCGGTGGCGACGGCGGCGGCGGCCTCGGCGCGGTTGTCGGCGATGAGCTGCAGGGCCCTTGCCTCGGCCTTGCGCCAGGCGTCCACCGCCTCCGGGTGCGCCTTGAGGAACGCGGTGGACACCACTCCGAGATCTAGCGTGGGCTTGCCGGCCGTGGCCAGTTCCCGGCTGGCGATCAGAACCTTGCCGTTCTTCTTCAGCTCCTTCAGGGTGGGCAGCCAGGTGTAGGCGGCGTCGATGTCGCCGCGCGTCCAGGAGGCGAGGATGTCCTGCGGTTCGAGGTCGACGATGGTCAGCTCCGACTCGCGCACGCCCGCCTGGCCGAGCGCGGCCAGCAGGCTGTAATGGGAGGTCGAGGCGAACGACGTGGCGACCTTCTTGCCGCGCAGGCCCTCGATCGCCGACACGCCGCTGTCGTTCCTGACGACCAGGGCCTCGTTGTCGCCGGCCACGTCGAGCACGAAAGCCACCTGGTACGGGATGTTCAGCGGGGCCGACAGCCCGCGGGCCACCGGGCTGGAGCCGATGGCGGCGATGTCCACGCTGCCGGCCACGAAGGCGGTGTTGATGCTGGCGCCCGAGTCGAACTTCGTCCACTGGATCTGGTAACCGGGCAGCGCCTCCTCCAGCCACCTGTTGTTCTTGACGATGAGGTCGCCGCTGGGGAAGGCCTGGTAGGCGAGGCGGATGCGGTTGGCCGCCGTGCCGGTACCGCCTCCCCGGGACGCGGTGCCGTCACCGCAGGCGGCCAGGACCGCGATCAGCACGAAGGACAGCAGGAATCTCAGACGCATGGCGGCTTCCTCATGAGGGACGTGCGGCGGGTCACGAGCGGCCCCGCCAGGGGATGAGCCGTTTCTCCGCGACCCGCAGCAGACCGTCGATGAGCAGGCCTGACAGTCCGATGGCCAGCAGTCCCAGCACCACGACGTCGGTCTGCAGGTAACGCTGGGCGTCCCGGACCATGCCGCCGATGCCGGGCACGCCGTTGACCGTCTCGGCGGCGACCACGGACGAGTACGCGATGCCGACGGCCAGGCGGACGCCGGTGAAGATCTCCGGCAGCGCGTTGGGCAGCACCACGTCCCGGATGACGTCCCGCCGCGAGGCGCCCAGCGCCCTGGCCGCCTCGACCAGGTGGGACGGCGCGCCGTGCACGGCGGCGGCGGTGGCCACCGCGACCGGTGGCAGCGCCGCGATCGCCAGCAGCCACAGCTTGGGCGTCTCGTCGATGCCGAACCAGATGATGAGCAGGCTGAAGTACGCCAGCGGCGGCAGCGCCCGGACGAACGTGACCACCGGCTCGGCCACGACGCGGATCCACGGCACGGTGCCGAGCACGACGCCCACGACGAGCCCGCCGGCCACGCCGATCGCGGATCCGATGAGGATGCGCCGCAGGCTGATGCCCAGGTGCTCGACGAGCAGGCTGCCGCTGTAGCCGCGGATGCCGTCGTGCGTCGTGGACAACCGCAGGAACTGCTCCCACACGGCGCCGGGGGAGGGGATGAAGGAGGGATTGGCCGCCGCGGCCGCGGCGAGTTGCCACAGGCCGAGGAGCGCGGCCCCGGCGAGCACGCGCACCATGATCCTGCGGGTCGCCGGCCGCCATCGCCGGGTGACGGACGCCGGTCCGCCGTCGGGAACGGCGGTCGAGGGGGCGGCCGTCGAGGTGGGCGAGGTCACCGCCTCGGACGCCTGGTCGGGGGGCTCATGACCACGAAGCTACGGCGACGCTCGCCTAAAGTCAACATTTCCTACTAGCTATATCGGATATACGTAGCCGGGCGTCGGTGACGTCCCGGTGCGCCCGTCACCGGAGCGATGGCCAGGATCCGCTGATCGTCGGATCCTGGCCGGGCCGCCGTGCGCGCTCAGAACCCGATCGGCTCACGCACGAGCACGACCGTGGCCCGCTCCGGCAGGGCCTCGCGCTCCACGATGAGGATTTTGCCGATGAACGATGACTGCCTGAACTCCTGGAGGCGCCGGTGCTCGCGCGGCAGGCTGTAGGAGCGGACCCGCCGCAGCGCCGTCTCCAGGTCCGGCACCACCTTCTGGGCGCCGGCCACCCAGACGACCTTGCGCGCCCCCGACGCGTACGGCGCGAGCTGGCTGCCGCTGGCCGAGGCGATGACCAGGTGGCCCTCCTCCGTCACCGCGTGCACGCTGCCCACGACGTACTCGGCCGTGGCGCCGAGGCGGATGACAGCCTGCACGTCTCCCTTGGGGTCCTCGGCTGCGGCCCGGACGGAGGCGAACCGGCCCGACTCGTCGAGGTCGGCGGCGATGCCGGACAGCCGGAGAGTCTCGCTGGACGTGGTGAAGACGCTCTCGTCGCCGGGGATCAGCCCGGTGACGAGCTCGCGGGCCTCGGCGGCGCTGTCCACGACGTGCACGATGAAGCCGTTGTCGCGCAACGCGGCGGTCGCGCGGTCCAGTTGCGTGGCGGGCGCGGGGGCGGCGAACGTCTCGTCGGGCACGACAGTTTGCACGGACATGATGTATCCCCTGAGATGAGAGGTGGTTCCGACTGGTAACCGGCACCATTCTGAGTAACGCTGAATCCCTACCGGAAGTAGGCACTTTTTCCTGCCTCAGTGAAGTGGAGGGAACCCTTGCACGTCGACAGACCCGCCAGCGGCGCGAGCTCCGTGCTCAAGGCGCGCGACGAGATGACCTGCCAGGTCCGCGACATCCTGAACCGCGTGGGGGACAAGTGGACCCTGTCGGTCGTCAACGAGCTCGGAGCCGGCCCGCGCCGCTTCAACGAGCTCAGGCGAGCCGTTCCCGGTATCAGCCAGCGCATGCTGACCGCCACCCTGCGCCTGCTCGAACGCGATGGGCTGGCCACGCGCAGCGTCTACGCCGAGGTGCCGCCTCGCGTCGACTACGAGCTGACGCCGCTCGGCCGCACGTTGCTCGAGCGCGTCTGGGGACTGGTCGACTGGGCCGTGGAGCACCACGACGACATCGAGGGCGCCCGCGGCCGCTACGATGCCCGGCGCCCGCCCGAAGTGCGGCTCGGCCTGGCCCAGGGCCCGCTGCCCCTCGCCCAAGATCCCGGGTGACGAACGGCGTCAGGCGACCGCGCGCAGCGGGACCGCGTTCACCTCGTCGGCCAGCTCGCGAAGCCGGGGCCGCAGCTCCTCGGCCAGCGGGGTGATCTGCGTGTCCAGCACGAACAGCCCCCGCGTCACGTGCCGCGCCCCCAGCACGCTGAGCACCGGACGCAGTGCGTAGTCCACCGCCAGCAGATGCGCCTGCGTGCCCCCGGTGGCGATGGGCACCACGGTCTTGCCGGCGAACGCCTTCTGCGGCAGCCCGTCGAGGAAGGCCTTGACCAGGCCGGTGTAGGCGGCCTTGTAGATGGGCGTGGCCAGGACGATCACGTCGGCTTCGGCCACGGAGCGCTCCGCCGCCACGATGTCCGGATGGTCGCGGCCGAGCAGGAGCGGCTCGGCGGGCAGGTCGCGTAGGTGTAGCAGGGAGACCGCGCCGTTCAGGAGCTCGGCCACGTGGTCGAGGAGTCGTCCGGTGCGGGAGGTCGCGGAGGGGCTGCCCGAAATCAGAAGCACGGGGGTCATGACGGAGGAATCCCTTTCAGAACAGGCCGTTCAGCGGCGGCTGCGTGCCGGTGAGGTGGTAGGCGCCGACCACGGCGGCCTTCCAGGCGCGGGGGTTGTGGTTGGCGACGGTCCTGGCGTTGCGCCAGTGCCGGTCGAGGTTGTGGCGGCGCGCGACCGCGGAGCCGCCGCCCACGTCGAACAGCAGCTCGGCGGCCTTCAGCGCCGACTCCGCGGCGACGAACTGCGCCTGGGCCACCTCGACGGCCGCGTCTGTGAGCAGGCCAGGCTCCAGGTCGCCGCCCCAGGCCCGGTCGATCGTGACGGCGGCCCGCAGGACCGCGGATTCGGCGGCGTAGGCGCGGGCGGCGATCTCGCCGACGGCGTGGCGCACGTACGGGTCGTCCACGGAGCGGGCGGCGCTGCTGTGCTGGATGGGGCGGGCGCGCTCGCGGGTGAAGGCGACGGCGTCGGTCAGGGCGCCCCGCGCGATCCCGGCGAGCACGGCGGCCAGGTAGAGCTGCATGAACGCGCTGACGGGGGAGCGGGCGCCGTTCCCGGGACGTTCGGCGATCTCCTCCTGCAGCACCTTGACCCCGTTCAGCCGGGTCGTGCCGCTGGCCGTGAGCCGCTGCCCGATCCCGTCGAAGTCGTCGAGCAGTTCCAACCCCTCCCGGTCGCGCGGCAGCGTGAAGAACACCCGCTCGCCGGAGTCGTCCACGGCGGACGCGCTGACCCAGTCCGCGTACAGCGCGCCTGTGCTGTAGTACTTGCTGCCGTTCACGACGCCGTCGCGGTCGATGCGGGTGCGCACCTCCCCGCTGGCGCCGCCGATCTCCCAGCCCGCGTTGCCGAACACGTCCCCGGCCAGGAAGCGCGGGAACCAGCGTTCGCGTTCCTGCTCGGAGGCGGTGAGCAGGTGCTCGACCCGGCCGAAGCCGGGGCGGACCGCCTGGGCGATGTTGGAGTCGGCGGCGGCCAGGGAGATGAGGAAGTCGAACACCTCGGCCACGCTGGAGCCGCCTCCGCCGTACGAGGTGGGAATGCGGAAGGTGAGCAGGCCCGCGGCGGCCAGGGCGCGGATTTCACCCTTTGGGAGCTCGCGGGCGAGCTCCCGCTGCCCGGCCCCGGCCGCCAGCTCGGGAAGCAGCTCGGCGGCGCGCCGCCGCAGCTCCGTCAGCGTGCTCACTGCGCTCCCGCCGTGGCGAACGGGATCGAGGCCGGTTCGGCGGACGCCGGCTCCGCGGGATGCCGCCACAGGCCGCGCTCGCGCAGTATGGGAAGGACGCCTTCGCCGAACCAGTACGCCTCCTCCAGGTGTGGATAACCGGACAGCACGAACTCGGTGAGCCCGAGCCGGTGGTACTCCTCGATGCGGTCGGCGACCTCGGCGTGGCTGCCGACCAGCGCCGTGCCCGCCCCGCCGCGCACCAGGCCGACGCCCGCCCACAGGTTCGGGTAGATCTCCAGGTCGTCGCGCCTGCCGCCGTGCAGGGCCAGCATGCGCTTCTGCCCCTCGGACTCGCTACGGCCCAGGCCGGCCTGCACCTTCTCCAGAGTCGCCTGGTCGATGCCGTCGAGCAGTCTGCGCGCCTGCGCCCACGCCTGCTCGCTGGTGTCGCGGGTGATGACGTGCAGCCTGATGCCGTGCCTGAGCGTGCGGCCCTCGGCGGCGGCCAGCCCGTTCACCCACGCGATCTTCCGGGCCACGGCGTCCGGCGGCTCGCCCCAGGTGAGGTAGGCGTCCACGTGCCGCGCGGCCACCCGGCCCGCGGCGGGAGAGGAGCCGCCGAAGTACACGTCGGGCACCGGATCGGGCAGCCGGTTGAGCCGGGCGTCCTCGACCTGGAGATGATCACCGGACAGGCTCACCGTCTCGCCCCGCCACAGCGCCCGTACCACCTGCAGGAACTCGTCGGTACGCGCGTAGCGGGCGTCCTTGTCCAGGAAGTCGCCGTACGCGCGCTGCTCGTGGCTCTCCCCGCCCGTCACCACGTTCAGCAGCAGCCGCCCCCGCGAGTGCCACTGGAAGGTGGCCGCCATCTGCGCGGCCAGCGTGGGGGAGACCAGCCCGGGGCGGAAGGCCACCAGGAACTTCAGCCGCTCGGTGGTGTCGGCCAGCATCGCGGTGGTCAGCCACGCGTCCTCGCACCACGCGCCGGTGGGCGTCAGCGCGCCGACGAAGCCGACCTGTTCGGCCGCGTGCACGATCTGGCGCAGGTAGGACAGGGTCGCGGGGCGGGCGCCGGACGCCGCGCCCGCCGGGAGCCCGTGGCCACCGCCCACGACGTCGCGGCTGTCGCCGTACGTGGGCAGGAACCAGTGGAACGTCAAAGTCATCGTCTCTCCTAGAGCAGGCCGTGCCGGGGCGGAAGCTGGCCGTTGAGCACGTAGCGGCCGATGTGCTGGAGCTTCCAGCGAGCCGGGTCGTGCAGGGTATGGGTGCGAGCGTTGCGCCAGTGGCGGTGCAGGTTGAGCCTGTCGAGGCTGGACCGGGTGCCGCCCAGCTCGAAGATCGCGCCGCCCAGCTCCACAGCCACCGGGTCGGCGAACGCCTTGGCCGCGGCCACGGCGATGGAGGCGGCGGCGGCCGTCTCGTCGGTCAGGTCGTCCCGGGCGGCGTCCACGGCCTGTGCGGCCCGGTCGAGCAGTGCCTCGGCGGCGCGTACCTTGACGACAAGCTCGCCGGCTCGCTGGATGACGAGCGGATCGTCGGCCGCGCGGTCCTGACCGCTCTCGAACCACGGCCTGGCCTTGGTCCGGACGAACTCCAGCGCCTCCTCCAGCGCTCCGCCTGCGATGCCCACGTCGATCGCGGCGTGCAGGAGCTGGGCGTACGCCCCGTGGAGCTGCGGACCGGTGAACGTGAGGTGGTGCGGCACCACCCGGTCCTCGGGCACGCGCACGTCCTCCAGCCGGACCGTGCCGCTGGCGGTGGTGCGCTGGCCCATGCCGTCCCAGTCGTCCACGACGGTCAGGCCGGGGGCGTCTCGCGGCACGTACGCCACGTGCAGCGTCCGGTCCTCCCGCCGTGCCAGCACCGGGATCCAGTGCGCGAACAGCGCGCCCGTGCTGTAGTGCTTGATGCCGTTCAGCAGGAAGCCCCCTGCGGGGGCGGTGGTCAGTGAGGTCCGGTAGTCCTGGACGTGCTTGGTGCCCGCCTCGGACTGCGCGTTGCCGAAGCGTCTGCCGTCCAGCACCTCGCCGAAGAAGAACTTGCGCTGCATGTCCGTGCCCTGCTGCCGCAGGACGTTGACGTAGACGAAGTGGCTGTGCGGGATCTGCGCGAGGTTCGGGTCGGCCGCGGCCAGCAGCCGGAACACCTCGGCGAGGGTGCGCGCGCTCACGTCGGCACCGCCGTACGCGCGCGGCACGGTGATGGCGAGCAGACCGCTGGCCGACAGCCTGTCGAGCTCGGGCTCCGGCAGGCGGCGTTCGGCGTCGCGGGCCGACGCCTCCGCCGCGAACCCGGCGGCGAGCTCGCGCGCCGCCGCAAGCGCCTCGGCGTCGCCGGCGATCACGTGGGTCATGTGTTTCGTCCGTTCTGCGTGTTACGTTATGGTTCACCGTAATCCCTGCAATGCAGGTAGGCAATACCTGTTTAAGGACCCCCATGCTGACCCGCTTCACAATGCTGCTCGTCACGGCCCTGCTGGTGGCCGGTTGCGGCGCTGACGCCACGCCGCAACCGGTCGTCGGCGACGCCGGCCCGAAGTCCGGAGGCACGCTCGTGCTCGGGGAGAACGCCGACGAGCCCGCCTGCCTCGACCCCCACCAGCTGTCCACCACGAACACCACGGTCGTGGGCCGCCCGATCTTCGACTCCCTGCTGTGGCAGGACGCCGAGGGCAACCTGAAGCCCTGGCTGGCCTCCGCCTGGAAGATCTCCGACGACGGCCTGACCTACACCTTCACTCTCCGGAACGGCGTGACGTTCCACGACGGGTCGGCCTGGAACGCCGAGGCACTGAAGCTCAACCTGGAGCACATGCGCGACCCGGCGACCAAGTCGCCGCTGGCCGCCTCGTACATCGCGCCGTACAAGGACGCGAAGGTCGTGGACGAGCACACCTTGGAAGTGCGCCTGAGCTCGCCGTACTCGGCGTTCCTGAACGTGCTCGCGCAGTCGTACCTGGCCATGATCTCGCCCAAGCAGCTCAAGGAGGACCCGGCGAGCACCTGCGAGCACCCGATCGGCTCCGGCCCGTTCGTCTTCGGCAAGTGGGCCAAGGGGCAGAGCATCACCTACCGCAAGAATCCCCGCTACGCGTGGGGGCCGACCGGCCGCACGGGTCCCGCGTACCTGGACGGTCTGGAGATCCGCTTCCTGGCCGAGGACGCGACCCGCTACAACGCGCTGCTCGCCGGCGAGGTCAATGTGATCGACAACACCCCGCCGACCAGCGCCGAGGACGTCAAAGCCAACCCCGACCTCGCCTTCACCACCATCGACCGGCCGGGACACCCGTTCTCGGTCTGGCTCAACACCGGCCGCGCCCCGTTCGGCGACCAGAAGGTACGCCAGGCGCTCACGCTGGCCGTGGACCGCAAGGCCATCATCGACAGCGTCTCCTTCGGACAGTGGAGTGTGGCCACGGGCTTCGTCACCCCCTCCACCCCCGACCACGCCCAGGCGGGCCAGATCTCCTACGACCCCGCCAAGGCTGCACAACTCCTCGACGAGGCCGGCTGGATGCAGAAGGACAAGGACGGCATCCGGCTCAAGGACGGCAAGCGCCTGACCGCCGTCGCCCTCGACACGGGCGTGAACCCGCAGAACACGCAGATCCTGGTCCAGACCCAGGCCGCCGCCGCCAAGGCGGGCATCGAAATCAAGATCGAGAACGTCACGGCGCAGGAGTCCCAGGACCGCACCGGCAAGGGCGACTTCGACGTGTCCGTCGGCATCTGGACCACGAACACCGCCGACGTGCTCTGGATCCAGTACTCCTCCAAGAACATCACCACCGCCGAGCGGCGCGGCCAGAACACCACCAGGCTCTCCGACGACGACCTCGACAAACTGCTCGAAGAGGCCAGGGCCAGCACCGACCCCGCCCAGCGGGCCGGACTCTACGGCAAGGCGCAGGCCCGGCTGCTCCAACTGGCGCCCGCCATTCCGCTCTACAACAGGCCCAGCCTCGTCTCCTCGCAGAAACGGGTGCACGGCCTGACCTGGGACTACGCCTACGGCGCCGTCACCTTCCACGACGCATGGGTGAGCTGACACATGACCAAGACACCCCTCGCCGTCCTCACCCTCGCGCTGCTGCTCGCCGGATGCGGCAGCGCGGCCGGGACCTTGGGCGGCACCACGAACACCCCCAAGTCCGGCGGCACCCTAATCCTGGGCGAGAACGGGCAGGAGCCGACCTGCCTCGACCCGCACGGCAACGCCAGCTCCGACGGCCCGGTGAGCACGGTCCCGGTGGCCGACTCGCTGGTGTGGTTCGACGCGGACGGGACGATCCAGCCATGGCTGGCGGACAGCTGGGAGATCTCCAACGACGGCAGGACCTATACGTTCAATCTCCGCCAGGGCGTGAAATTTCATGACGGGGCGGTCTGGAACGCCGAGGCCCTCAAGGTCAACTTCGAGCACATGCGCGACCCGGCGACCAAGTCACCGCTGGCCGCCTCGTACATCGCGCCCTACAAGGACGCGAAGATCGTGGACGACTACACGCTCGAAGTGCACCTGAGCTCGCCGTACCGGCCCTTCCTCGACATCCTCGCCCAGGGCTACCTCGGCATGATCTCCCCCAAGCAGATCAAGGAGTCACCGCAGACCATCTGCGAGCACCCGATCGGCTCCGGCCCGTTCGTCTTCGACAATTGGACCAAGGGCCAGAGCATCGCCTACCACCGCAACCCCGACTACAACTGGGGCCCGAAGAGCGCCAGGCACACCGGCCCCGCCTACCTGGAGAAGCTGGAGATCCGCTTCCTCGCCGAGGACGCCACCCGCTACAACGCGCTGGCCGCCGGCGAGGTGCACGCCATCGACTTCACCCCGCCGCAGAACGTCGAGGACGTCAAGGCCAACCCCGATCTCGGCTTCCTCACCGCGATCCGGCCCGGCCACCCGATGTCGTTCTGGCTGAACACCGCCCGCCCGCCGTTCGACGACGTCCGGGTGCGCCAGGCGCTGCTGGCCGCCGTGGACCGCGAGTCCATCATCAAGGGCATCTCCTTCGGCCAGTACCAGGTGGCCCAGGGCTTCGTCACCTCCTCCACGCCCGGCTACGCCCAGGGCCTGGCCGGCACCATCGCCTACGACCCGGCCAAGGCGAACAAGCTGCTCGACGAGGCCGGCTGGACGGCCAGGGACAAGGACGGCATCCGGCTCAAGGACGGCAAGCGGCTGACCGCCTACTTCCCGATCGCGGCGAACTTCCCGGCCCAGCGCATGCAGATTGCCGTGCAGACGCAGGCCACGGCCAGGAAGATCGGCCTGGACATCCAGATCCAGACGCCGCCCGAGCAGGAGCTCACGGACCGCTCGATCAAGGGCGACTACGACCTGTCCTCGGGCCTGTGGGCCACGAACACGGCCGACGTGCTGTGGATCCAGTACTCCTCCAAGAACATCACCACCGCCGAGCGACGCGGCCAAAACGTCGCCCGCCTGTCCGACTCCAAGCTCGACGACCTCCTGGAGAAGGCGAGAGGCACCGAGGACCCGGCCGAGCTGTACAACCAGGCGCAGGCCAGGCTGCTCGAACTCGTCCCCGCCATCCCCTTCTACGACGACCCGCGCCCGGTCGCCTACCAGAAGAAGGTCCGCGACCTGGCCTTCACGCCCGCCTACCCGTCGCCGTACTTCTACGACACCTGGCTGGACGAATGAAGACCCTGAAGTTCATCGGATGGCGCCTGCTGGCCGGGGTCGGCGTGTTGTGGGGTGCGGCGACCCTGACCTTCCTGGTGGTGCACTTCACCCCCGGCGACCCGGCCGAGGCCGTCGTCGGGGGTGAAGGCGCCGCGCCCACCCCGGAGGTGCTCGCCCAGGTCAGGGCCGAGTACGGGCTCGACCGCCCCTGGTACGAGCAGTACGCCGCCCACCTGTGGCGCATCGCGCACGGCGACTTCGGCACCTCCTACCGCCTGCACACCCCGGTCACCCGGGCCATCGGCGAGCAGGCCGCCGCCACCGTGGAGCTGGCCGTGGCCGCCGCCGTCACGGGGCTGCTCCTGGCGATCGCGGTCGCGCTGGCCACCGCCGGGCGCCGCCGGTGGCGCGGTCTGGCTTCGGCGGCGGAGCTGGTGGCGGCCTCGACGCCGACGTTCTGGCTGGGCATCGTGCTGCTGACCGTCTTCTCCTTCGGTCTGGGACTGTTCCCCTCGACCGGCGGCCAGGGCCTGGCCTCGCTGGTGCTGCCCGCGCTGTGCCTGGCGTTGCCGATCGCGGGCGTGCTCGGCCACGTGCTGCGCGAGGCGCTGGAGGAGGTGCTGGACGAGCCGTTCATCGTCAGCGCCCGCGCCCGCGGCCTGGGCGACACCTCCGTGCGGCTGCGTCACGCGCTCCGGCACGCCTTGACCCCGCTGGTCACGATGACCGGCTTCTGGCTGGGCGCGCTGCTCGGCGGCGCCGTCGTCACCGAGACGCTCTTCACCCGCCAGGGCATCGGCCGCCTGCTCGTCTCGGCCGTGAACGCCAAGGACCTGCCGCTCGTGCTCGGCGTGGTGCTGCTGTCCGCGCTGGTCTACGTCCTGGTCAACCTCCTGGTCGACCTGCTCTACCTGGTCATCGACCCCCGTCTGAAGGAGGCCGCGTGAACCGGCTCGGCGTATGGCTCGCCGCGGCGGTCCTGGCTGTGCTGGTGCTGTCCGCGCTGGCGCCGGGCCTGTTCACCGGCCAGGACCCGCTCGCCGTGGACAGCGGCGCCACCCTCCAGGCCCCCAGCGCCGCGCACCTGCTCGGCACCGACGAGAACGGCCGCGACGTGCTGGCCCGCATCGTGCACGGCACGCGCGCCTCGCTGCTGCTCGGCTTCGGCGCGATCGCCGTCGCGCTCGTCTTCGGCGGGCTGCTCGGCCTGGCCGCCGGGCTGGGCAACCGGCTCGTCGAGAACGTCATCATGCGCCTGTCCGACGTCGGCATGGCCTTCCCCGAACTGCTGCTCGCACTCGTCGTCATCACCGTGGCGGGCGGCGGCACCGCCAACGCCATCCTCGCCATCGGCGTGGCCAACATCCCTTCCTACGCCCGCCTCGTCCGCGCTCAGACGCTGGCCATCCGCCGGTCGAGCTACGTCGAGGCGGCGTACGCGCTGGGACTGTCCGGGCCGCGCGTGATCCTGCGCCACGTGCTGCCGAACGCCGTCAAGCCGGTGCTGGTCCTGGCCACCATCGGCGTCGGCACGGCCCTGGTGGCCGGCTCCGCGCTGAGCTTCCTGGGGCTCGGCACGCCGCCTCCGGAGCCCGAGTGGGGCTCCATGCTGTCCACCGCCCGCAACTTCATCTCGCGGGCCTGGTGGTACGGCGTCTTCCCCGGCCTGGCGATCACGCTGACGGTGATCAGCGTGACCGTGGTCGGCCGGGCACTCAGATTGCGATCGGAAGGGAGGACCGGATGAGCCTGGTCAAGGTGGACGACCTGCGCGTCGCCTTCGGCGCGACACCGGTCGTGCACGGGGTGTCGTTCGAGATCGGGGCGGGAGAGTGCCTGGCCCTGGTAGGGGAGTCCGGCTCCGGCAAGAGCGTCACCGCACGCACCCTGGTCGGCCTCACCGGAGGCGGCGCTCGCGTCGCCGCCGGCGAGCTGACCTTCGACGGACAGGACCTCACCCGCCTGCGCGAGCGCGGCTGGCGGCGCCTGCGCGGCGGCCGGATCGGCTTCGTGCTCCAGGACGCCCTGGTCTCGCTGGACCCGCTGCGCAAGGTCGGCAAGGAGATCGAGGAGGTCCTGACGGCCCACACCGGCCTGTCCGGCGCGCGCCGCCGGGCCCGGGTGGTGGAGTTGCTGACCGCCGTCGGCGTACCGGAGCCCGAGCTGCGCGCCGGGCAGCTCCCGTACGAGCTGTCGGGCGGGCTGCGGCAGCGCGCGCTGATCGCCGCCGCGCTGGCCGCCGACCCCGAGCTCGTCATCGCGGACGAGCCCACCACGGCCCTGGACGTCACGATCCAGGCGCAGGTGCTGGACCTGCTGGCCGGGATCAAAGCCGAGGGCAGGTCGCTGCTGGTGATCAGCCACGACCTGGCCGTGGTGGCCCGGCTGGCCGACCGGGTGGCCGTCATGAAGGACGGAGTGATCGTCGAGCAGGGGCCGACCGGCGAGGTGCTCACCCGTCCTGCTCACGGGTACACCCGGCGCCTGTTGCGGGCGATCCCGGCCGAGCACACCAAGGGCACCCGCCTGTCCAGCACCGCCCCCGCGGGCCCGCGCCCCGCCCCCGGCGAGGTCGTGGTGCGAGCCGACAGCGTCGGCAAGTCATTCGGCGGCCGGGTCGCGGTGCAGGGGGTGTCGTTCGAACTGCGCGCGGGCGAGACCCTGGGGATCGTCGGCGAGTCGGGCTCAGGCAAGACCACCACCGCCCGCATCGCCCTCGGGCTCACCAGGCCCGACACCGGCACGGTCGAGGTGCACGGCCGCCCCTGGACCGGACACGACCCGGGCCTGCGCCGCGATGTCCAGGTTGTCTACCAGGACACCCTCGCCTCCTTCGACCCCCGCTACACCGTTGCCAAGGTGCTCGCCGAGGCCCTGGCTGTGGCGGGCGTGCCGCGCGAGCGCCGCCGCGCCCGCTCCGTCGAGCTGCTGGAACTGGTGGGGCTCGGCGAGGAGCACCTGGCGCGCCGGCCGCTGAAGCTGTCCGGCGGGCAGCGGCAGCGCGTGGCCATCGCGCGGGCCCTGGCCCCGTCGCCGTCGATGATCGTGTGCGACGAGCCGGTCTCGGCGCTCGACGTGTCGGTGCAGGCGCAGGTCCTCGACCTGCTGGAGGACGTGCAGCGGGAGACGGGCGTGGCCTACCTGTTCATCTCCCACGACCTGGGCGTGGTCCACCACCTGTGCGACCGGGTGCTGGTCATGAAGGACGGGAGCGTGGTCGAGGAAGGGCCGGTCGGGACGGTCTTCCGCGGGCCCGCGCACCCGTACACGAAGGAACTTGTGGCGGCGATCCCGAGACTGGCGGCGGCGTGACATGGCACATGTGATCAAAACCGACGAGGAGGCGATCGCGGTCGCCCGCGATCTGGCCGCGAGCTTCGGGGCAGGGGCGGCGCGGCGTGACACCGAGCGCGTCCTGCCCGTGGCCGAGATCGAGGCGCTGTCGGACAGCGGCCTGCTCGGCATCACCGTCCCCGCCGAGCACGGCGGCGCCGGGGTGCGCACCGCCACGCTCGGCTCCGTCATCAGGGAGCTGTCGGCCGCCGACGCCAGCATCGGGCAGATCCCCCAGAACCACTTCTGGTACCTCGACTCGCTGCGCGAGCACGGCACCCCCGGCCAGCAGGCGTTCTTCCACGCCGAGGTCCTCGCCGGGCGCCGCCTCGGCAACGCCGCGGTGGACGCCCGCGGCCCCGACGGCGAACGCGAGCGCGCCACCCTGCGCCCGCACGACGGCGGCTACCTCATCTCCGGCCGGAAGATCTACTCGACCGGGGCGCTGTTCGCCCACTGGATCCCGGTGACCGCGCTCGACGAGGACTCGCACAGTGTGGCGTTCGTGCCCCGCGACACCCCCGGCCTCACGGTCGTGGACGACTGGGACGGCTTCGGCCAGCGCACCACGGCCAGCGGCACCGTCCTGCTTCATGACGTGTTCGTGCCCGCCGACCGCGTCATGCCGGTGCGGCGCGATGACGTCAGCACGTTTCGCAGCTTCGGCCTGCTCATCCACGCGGCCATCGACACGGGCATCGCGGAGGGGGCGCTCGCCGACGCCGCCGCCTTCCTGCGCGGGTACGTCAAGGGCGGCTGGCCAGGCGCCCAGGCGGAGAAGGTGGTCGAGGACCCGGTCGTCGTACAGCTCTTCGGCGAGCTGGCCGTGCTGACCAGGGCCGCCCGCGCGCTGCTGGAGAGTGCCGGCGACGCCGTGGACCGGGCCAGATCGGCCCCGCCCGAAGAGCTGCCCGCGCTCGCGGCGGAGGCGGCCGTCGCGATGGCCGCCGCCCGCGCGCAGGCCGACCGCGCCGCCAACCGGGTGAGCGCCGAGTGGTTCGAGCTGGCCGGGGCCAGCGCCGCTCGGCTCCCGCTCGGCCTGGACCGGCACTGGCGCAACGCCCGCACCCACACCGTCCACGACCCGCGGCGCGCCAAGGTGCACGACGTCGGCGACTACCACCTCAACGGCATCGCCCCCGGGAGCTTTCCTAGATGAGCGGCATCATCCACTTCAACCTGTTCGAGATGAACTGCGTCGGCCACATCCAGCACGGCCTGTGGACCCACCCCGCCAACAACCGCCACCGCTACACCGACCTGGAGTACTGGACGGACCTGGCCAGGCTGCTGGAGCGCGGCCTGTTCGACGCCGTCTTCCTGGCCGACGTCGTGGGCGCCTATGACCGCTACCGCGGTGGCCCCGAGACCGCCATCCGGGAGGCCGTGCAGATCCCCGCCAACGACCCGCTGCTTGTGGTGCCCGCCATGGCCGCCGTGACCGAGCACCTGGGGTTCGCGGTGACGTTCTCGACCACGTACGAGCCGCCGTTCGCGCATGCCCGCCGCATGTCCACCCTCGACCACCTCACCAAGGGCCGCGTCGCCTGGAACGTCGTCACCTCCTACCTGCGCGGCGCCGCCCGTAACTTCGGGCTCGACGACGAGATCGAGCACGACCTGCGCTACGAGATCGCCGAGGAGTACCTGGAGGTGCTCTACAAGCTGTGGGAGGGCAGCTGGGAGGATGACGCCGTGGTCCGCGACCGGGAGCGGCACGTCTACACCGATCCCGACAAGGTGCACGCCATCGACCACGTGGGCAAGCACTTCAGGGTGGCCGGGCCGCACCTGTCGGAGCCGTCGCCGCAGCGCACGCCCGTCCTCTACCAGGCGGGCAACTCCGACCGGGGCAAGGACTTCGCGGCCAGGCACGCCGAGGCCGTCTTCACCGGCGCCGCGTCCCTGGAGGCGCTGCGCGACGACATCGCCGACACCCGCCGCCGCGCTGCGGCGTACGGCCGCGATCCCTCACACATCACGTTCTTCCCCAGCGCGTCGGTGATCGTGGCGCACACGCAGCAGGAGGTGGACGCCAAGATCGCCGACCTGCAGCGGCACATCCGCCCCGAAGGCTTCCTCGCGCAGCGGGGCAGCGGCATCGACCTGGCCGCCTACGACCCGGACGAGCTCATCGACGACATCGTGGCCCGGGGCGGCGACTTCACCGAGCGGGCCGTGCGCCCGCTGGCCGGCCGTGGCCTGCGGGTGCGCGACGTGCTCGACTCCGTGGGCCGCATCGGGCAGGGCGGCCCGTTCTTCGTCGCGGGCACGCCCGAGCGGGTCGCGGACGAGATCGAACGCTGGGCCGACGAGACCGGCGCGACCGGGTTCAACCTCATGCAGTACCTGTCACCGGGCACCGCCGAGGACTTCATCGAACTGGTCGTGCCCGAGCTGCAGCGCAGGGGCCGCTACCGGACCTCCTACGAGGACTCGACGCTGCGCGAGCGGCTGCTCGGCCCGGGCGTCCACCGGTTGCCCGTCACCCATCCGGGGGCCGCCCACCGCCGAGGTTGACGGGCCGGGGTTGTCGGGGCGGACCGCCGTATTCGGCGATCCGCGCGCCTGCTCGTTGATCACCCCGAACTGGCACCAGAATCGCCGCCGACGGCAAGCCCACCGTCGGCTTCAGCGCTGGCGGCTCGCCCCCCGCTGGTGTCCCCGGCCACCGACGACCCGCCGACATCGCCGGGCTGCGCGTGTCTGTCGGCTCCGGCACCAACCAGGAGATGTTGCTCGACCGGGACCGGCAGAACCGCGCCGCTGCCATGACCAAGAAGGGCAACGGTCTGGTCCAGCCGCCGCAGGAGGTGCTGACCACGCGAGCGCGCCCCTGGCGCAAGGACCGTGCGCGCGCCCGCGGCGGCGTAGGCGCGCAGGAAGTGGCCTGTGCCGGACGGCATCTCAGCCACCGTCGTCCCCGGGTGCAGGAGCCCGTCCAGCAGGCGTGGCGGCGCTAGCGACGCAATCTCCGCCGCGTAGGCGGCGGCCCGTTCCTCATAACCACTTTCGGCCAGGCCCCGACCGGCCATAACGGCGGCGGCGGGGGCGGTGCTGGTGGCGGTCATGGCTGCATCCCGTAGAAGCGGGCGTGCTGGAGGAGCACCGGGTGCGTCAGCTATCCGGCGCGGGAGATCTGCGCGGCCTGGACGACCGGGTCCTCTTCTCCCAGGAGCACAACGCGGGCGAGCCTTACCAGGTATGGGGCAGCGTTGCTGGTGTAGGCGGCGGTAGCGGTCACCGGCACCAGCGCTGGCCACGTGTCGACCTTGATGTGGAGGATGCCTCCCACCAAGCGGGGTTCATCGCCAGGCCGCTGGACCGGCCCCGCGGTCGGCAGGTAGCCGGGCCCGTAGCCGCAGGTGGCGTCGACGATGACCGCGCCGGGCCGCATCAGCCCCAAGTCCGCTTCAGTGATCATGGGCGAGGTGTCGTAGGTGGAGACCAGGACCGCGCCCACCAGCAGGTCGGCGTCCTTTAACTGTTCCAGCAAGTACGTCGCGGCAGTTGACCAGCACCCGGACCCCGGCCGGGGCTTTCCGCTCGTAGTCGACGTGTGAGGCTTCGCATCTGGCCAGCACAACGACCTGCGCGCCGAGCGCGGCGGCGGTGCGAGCAGCGGCAGCACCCACGTTGCCGCTGCCGATAACGACGATGCGGGCCGCCTCGGCGCCGTCCACGCCGCCGAGCAAGACGCCGCGCCCGGCCGGGTGCTGCAGCGCCTGGGCGCCGGCCAGCACCGCCTGGATACCGGCGATCTGCCCGCCGGCCTTGCTGAGCGGGAAGCGGCCGCCCTCGGCCATGAACTCGTAGCTCCACGCGGTCACCTTGCGCGCCTGCAGAGCGGCCAGCAGGTCGGCGTCACCTTCGGCGTGGAAGAGCGCGCCGATGTGCTGTCCCGGACGGAGGCGAGCCAGATCGGCAGGGTCGGGCGACTTGTAACGCAGCACCAGCGGCGCCGACCACACCCGGTCGGCTCCGGCCAGTCGGACTCCGGCCGCGGTGTAGGCGTCATCGGTGATGCCGACGCCCGCTCCGATACCGGGCTCGGCGATGAGACCGAATCCAGCGTGCGCCAGGTCGGCGGCGAGCGCGGGCGTGCAGATGGTGCGACGTTCAGGTCCCGTTTCACGCGGGAACCCGATCGTCAGATCAGGGGGACGATGCTCCACGCGACCTCCCAGGTGATGGTGGTGTTGCTTGCACCATCGCCCGGAGCATGGCGGCCGACCAGCGCACCGGTTGGTGGCCGCTTGTCTGCCACTTGTCGGCCAGTTGTCGACGCGGAGCGCGTCGTCCCAGTTCAGGCGGGATGCAGGAGGGTGAGCAGCGCGTGATGGTAGGCGGCTTGGACCGGCGGGATCGAGTCGAGGCGGACACGTTCGTCGGTGGCGTGGAGCCCGATGTAGTCGACGCCGAACCCGGCGGTAGCCTCGATCCCGAGGCCTGCCAGGTAGTTGCCGATGTTCGATGGGCCGGCCACTTTCGCTTCGGTGTCCAGCCCGGCGGCCGAGGCCGCCTCCAGCAGCGCGGCCTTCAGCGGCGACGCGTCGTTCAGCCGGTACGGCGGCCAGCGGGTGGTGATCTCCACGTGGGACGGCTGGGTGCCCGGCCACCCGGCGTCCACCCGGGTCACGCAGCCGCGCAGCAGATCCTCTGCGGCGCTGTCGTCCAGGGACGGGGTGAGCCGTATATCTACACTGAGTATGCACAGATCCGGCGTGACCGAATAGCCGTCACCACCGCGGATCGCAGTCACCGTCAGCTTCGCAGCCGGCGGGAATCCTTCCCCGTCTCCGGCGGGCAGGGGGACCTGGCCCAATGCGCTGACCAGTTCGGCGGCCTTGGCGATGGCTGACGGAGTGGTTCTGCTGCCACCGGAATGGCTTGCCACCCCGTGCACGTGCACGCGGGCGCGCAGTACTCCCCGCCCGCCGATCACCAGGTGGTCGATGCCGGGGTAGCCGATCATGACGCCGTCTACACGGTCGGGCGCGGCGGGTCCCTCGAAGTAGGTTTTCGCGCCGCCGAATCTGCCGGTGTGCTCGTCCACGTCCAGCAGCAGCACCACACTGCCATGCAGATCGTGTCGTGCCTGCTGGAGCCTGGCCAGAACATGCGCGAAGATCGCCGCACCCGCTTTGGAGTCGGCGCTGCCTCGCCCATGCAACCACCCACCGGTGATCTCGCCGGAGGCCGGCGGGTACGACCAGGCCGCCTCGTCACCGTACGGCGCGGTGTCCAAGCACGCGTCCAGCACGTAGCGGGGGCCAGGGTGGGCGCCCGCAACCTCGCATATCAACGCGACCGTCGCCCCGGACTCGGTCAGCCGGCGCGGATGCAGGCCGTGCCCGGCCAGCCACGCCGCGGTGTAGTCCAGTACCGGATCGTAGGAGTCAACGCCACCGCGGCTGGGGATGCGCACCAGCTCGCGGGTCAACTTCACCACCGCCTGATGATCGTCGTGGGCGCCGTGGAGCGCGATCGTGTGCATGGTGGCGTTCATGGGCGGTCCTCTCGCATTCGCAGCACCGGCAGGTCGCTCACCTGCTGGCGTGTCTCGACCCGGCGGGAAGCCGCGTACGCCTGCCGACCGTGGTCCAACAGCCGTCGTGCCTCGGCCGTGCCCAGCTCCACGCCGGAGTCGAACGCCTCATGCGAGGTCAGGCTGGGGATGGGCACGACCGCCTGGCGCTCGCTGGCCACGAAAAACCGCTCGGGCGCCATCGGGCCCTTCACAACCCCCAGATGCAGCCGTTTGACCCCCAGACTACGGTCTTCGGGATCACGCAGCTCCAGCAGCCGCAGCAGATGCGCGGTGAGCACCCGGTGATGTGGCGGCCCGTACAGAGCCTGTCGCGCAGAGGAGCTGCTCCTGCTGGAGATCTCCGTCGCGGTGCCGTTCACCGGTTGTGAGAGCCGTTCGGTCGGTCGCGGCGGATCAGGGCGATGTCCTCGCTGCAGAAGAGGAGGTCGCCGGTGCGGATCTTCGCGCGGGCGAAGGGAGCCGGATCTGTCATGCGGGCAGTATTGCCCTGCGCATGCCCGGGGAGGCGGTGAACGCCGAGCCTCCTCAGGCGAGCGTAGGGTCGTTCCCGTCTTAGACCGCGGGAAGCAGATCTGGCAGGGCCATGGCGGCGCGGTCCTGCCGGAGGGATTGGTGCTCTACCTCGACTCCGGTCAAGGTGCTTCCTCACGCTGGACCGGGAGATCCAGACGGGTGGGCGGCAAGAACCGAACGTGCGGCCCTCACAGAGCTTGAAGGCCGTGATGCGGCTGAAGAACGTGGAATCGGCACCACAGCCCCATCGCAGCCGTTTCTGTCGACCAAGGTCCACTTTTGCAGGTAGGAGGTGGCGTACTCGACCCGGATGGCTCGGCCGTCGTTGCTGAGATCGCACACCTTAATGTGCTTGCGGTCGGCCGAGACGGTGACAGAGCCCCAACTGGCCTCGTCATACCAGCCGTCCGAAGCATCAGCGGATGCCGGAGAGGCCGCCGATAGGACGGCGCAGCTGTGCTCTGGCCTCTGCGAATGTTTCTGCCTGCCGAGTCCAGTCCCCGCCGTCAAGGCTGAGCCCGACCATGTCGGCTCCAGCCTCCGAGTAGGCGTGGAGACGTTCCGCAACCTGCTCCGGGCCGCCGATGACCGGGACGTCCTCAGCTTCCTCCGGCGCCATGCGATGCACGTCCACCAGCACGCGGGTGAAAGATTCGATGGCAGCCGGGGCATCGACGGGAATCGCATGACCTCCCACGGAGATCGACGGGACCGGGCGTCCGAGCTCGTGGGCGATCCCGCGTAGCTGGACCACCTTCTTGCTCGGAGCCGCAGGGCTGATCAAGGAGGGTACCCAACCGTCACCATGAAGGATGGTGCGGCGCATTGCCGCCTTGGAGTTCCCGCCGATGAGGATGGGCGGGACCGGAGCGGCGGGGCCGAGGGTGACCTCCTCCTCGCCCAGCTTCGTTGCCTCACCACGAATAAGGCCAGGCAACGCTTGCAACGCTTCATCGGTCTGAAGTGGCGCCCCGACCGCACGCCAGAACGGCGAGCCCGGGAAGCCCCCGATCCCGACGCCAAGGGCGACTCGGTTGCCTGACAGGTGCTGAAGGGTTTGGATCTGCGTAGCGACCCAAGCGGTAGGGCGCAGCGGGAGGCTGAGCACGCCGAACTCCAGTCCGATCTTGTCGGTCACGGTTGCGGCGGCTGCCAGGACGAGTGTGGCGTCAAAGCCCAGCGTCCTATCTCCGACGATGAGATCAGCCATGCTGATCGAGTCATAGCCAAGGTCTCGGGGTGCCGCGCCATCGCGATGTCGGGTACGCCGGCCTGCGTCATGGGCAAGGTCGTGCTGATCCGCATCATGATCCTCCTAAACGTTCGAATCGGAGTTGCAGACCACGCTAGGAACTCAAGCAAAGTTGAGGTCAAGTGCGTTGGCTAACACCTCCCAAGACCATGCACAGCGGCGGACGCGCTGGAAGAACGCCGGAATCCTCGAATTCCCGGGATGCGGTCGAGTGCAGCGACGGGCTCGACCCGGCTCGGCGATCGCCGCACGCCCCGCGGCTGCACCCTCAATTTGCAAAGAGCTCGAAATCGTGTGCCGTAGTTGGTTGCTCGGGCTGCTTGGTACGGAATCCGATGCCGGTTTGACCAAAAGTTGGCCTATCGCACTGTCCTAACTCGTCCTTTCTAGCCGGTATTTGAATAAATGACAGGGATGAGTTCGCCCGCCAGATCGGGGCGCCTGATGGTGACCATACAGTCCAGCCACTTCGTCGAATCTCGATGCCATACCTTCCGCGCCGGTTGGGGCTGCCGCCATGCGATCAGAGCGGGGTCCTCGGGGGGAGGCCGGCGTCCTGCGGCTGGGACAAGCACCAGCACACCCACGTCCGGCCAGAGCGTGGGCCGGGATATGTGACCAGCGGATATCGCTTGACGCGGGCGGTGAAGGTGGGCGTCGATACCGACCGCCCCGGCCAACCGGTGCCCCGACCGTCCCGCTGCAGCCCGCCCATGGGCCTGTGCGGCCGGCAGGGGCCACCATCCGGCCGGAGACACGGCACACCCCACCCCGGGGCTGCCGCGCGGCGATTGGCCCAGTGAGCACGGCCGCCGGTGGCGTTTCGCTTCGGCGATACCGCATCGACGGCATTCGGCGGGGCGGGGCGGGGCGGGGTGGGCCGCAGGAAGTGCGGCGTCGAGCAAGCGGCGACGCGAGGTCAGCGAACAAGAGGAAAGGCGCGACAGCGACGATGAACGGAACCACCTTCAAGACATGTTCCTGCCGGGATGAGGCGACCGGGAGGAGACTGGGCAAGGCCTGCCCGAAGCTGCGCCGCGCGGGCGGCGGGGAACGGTGGAGCAGCACCCACGGGCGGTGGGCCTACCAGTTGGAACTGCCCGCGCACGCCGACGGGCGGCGGCGTAATCCGCTGCGCCGCCGGGGCTTTGCCACGCTGGAGGAGGCTGAGGCCGAGCTGGAGCAGGCCCGGGCGCTGCTGGCGCTGGATGAGGACCCGCAGATCCAGCGGAAGATCGCTGAGCTGATGCTGTCCACGCTCACCGGCACCAAGGCGCTGCCGCCGATCGAAGAAGTACGGCGCAAGATCCGCACCCGCCAAGACCTCAACCCCACCGTCACGGTCGCCGAATGGATGGCCGAGTTCCTGCGCCGCAAGCGGAAGATCGACGCCACCACCCGCCGCTCCTACGAGGCGCACATCCGCCTGTACTTCACCCCCTACCTCGGCGATATCCGGCTGGACCGGCTGCGGGTGTCCGATGTCGCGGGCATGTTCGATGCGATCGAGGAGTTCAACGACGTCATCACCACCGCCCACGCCAGCGGCAATCCCGAGGAGCGAGCCAAAGTGCGGTACCGACGGCCGGTCGGCCCGGCGACCATGCACCGCATCCGGGCCACCCTGCGGCACGCGCTGAACATCGCGATCAAGCAGGACCGGCTGATCGACTTCAACCCGGCCGCGGTGGTCGAACTCCCCGACGCCGAACGCCCCAAGGCGCTGGTGTGGACCGACGAACGGGTCGCCGCCTGGAACCGCGACCTGCAGCACAGGCTCGACGTCGAGCAGCGGCGGCGTGGGGCCCGGCTCAGCCGGGCCACCATGATCAAAGTGTACGCGTCCGTGCCGCGACCGTCGCCGGTGATGGTGTGGACGCCCTCGCACACCTTCGCCTTCCTCGCCCAGGCGGCCACGCACCGGCTGTCCGCGCTGTACAGGTTGATCGCCTTGCGTGGGCTGCGCCGGGGCGAGGCGGTCGGGCTGCGCTGGGAGGACGTCGACCTGTCCGCCGGGACGGCCGGGGTGCATTGGCAGATCACCCAGCTGGGTTGGGAGCCGGTGCAGGGCAGGCCGAAGACCGAGGCCAGCGACCGTACGATCGCGTTGGATGCCGACACCGTCACCGCGCTGCGTGCGCATCGCAAGCGTCAAGCCGCCGAGCGGCTGGCCGCGGGCGAGGCGTGGATAGACAGCGGGTTCGTCTTCACCGACGAGATCGGCCGGCCGCTGCATCCGCAGCCGGTCAGTGACCGGTTCTACCTGTTGGCCTTCCAGGTGGGGCTGCCGTCGGTGCGGCTGCACGACCTCCGCCATGGCGCGGCCTCGCTCATGCTCGCTGCCGGGGTCGACCTGAAGGTCGTGCAGGAGACCCTTGGCCACGTCTCGTCCATCTTCACTCGCGACACCTACACCAGCGTCTATCCCGAGGTGGCCCGGGCCGCGGCGGAGTCCACCGCTGCCCTCGTCAGCACCGCAGCCGGGGGAGCTCGGGCGGCCCGGCTGATCACGCTGCCGCCCCAGGTCGGCGACGCCACCACCTGAACCACCGCACCCAGCAGGCCCGCCGACCCTCCGGCGGGCCTGCGTCTTTATCCCGGCAATCACGCAGATGGCGCAGTAGTCGATCCCGGGCCTGCGCTGTAAACGGGCCGAGAGAATCCCCGTGAGAAGCAGCGGACCTTTTATCTGCTGGTCACGAACGGCCTGGTAGGCGTGACGAGCTGGCTTGGACAACGCTTGACCGTCCATAAGGCGATCGCTGACCGGCGACGCTGCGCAGACCTTCTCTCTTGATCTTCTGATGGTCATCGCTGGGGTCTGAGTTGACGGTGACCGCCTTAATGATCTACCGCGATACACGGCCCGTACACAAGAGCAACCCCCGAGCAACCAATCATGATCAACAACGAGAGCCGAGGCTGGCGAGAACCGAGAAACCCCAGGTCGAACGCGGTATTGAAGAGTAGGGCGGGTGGGACTTGAACCCACGACCCACGGATTATGAGTCGGTTCGATTGGTATCGCTCGGTGTCGCGGGATGACGTTTTCTGTCGCTGTGTCCGAGATCATCCCTGTCATCGTGCCGGGAAGTTACGGTGGACGCCGCGCCGTATCGCGTACACGCGAGCAACCACCGAGCAACCATACGTTCTTGACCGTCGCCATTATGTGCCCATTTGTCCCTTATCTCGACACCGCTGTGTAGGGTCAGGATTTCGTGACGAGGCCCCAGCCCCGCGGCAGATCGAACGCGTACGAGCAACCACCGAGCAGCCATCCGCCTGCTCGCCGCTCATCAACCTGTGAGGCTCGAATGCTTCAGTCGTCGCGTTCGATCTATGGCTTTGAACGCGCTGGTCTCCAGCTTCCCGGTTTAAGCGGTTGCTCAAGCAGATTTGAGCAACCGCTCAGACGGCAATACTCAAGAGCGGCAAGCCTGCTAAAGGCTGTAGGTCGGCGCACGGATTGAATATTCGAGCCCTACAGGATCCGATCACTGACCCAGAGCGATTCATCGACTTGGTCAATCATCCGACGTGACCGCCTTGGCGGGCTGATCCACGAATACGGGCAGGTCGCGTAGGATGGCCGACTTCTTGGCACCCATAGGCTCCCGGGATACGGTATCTTCCCTGCCCACGCCGACCTCGCCATCCTGCAGGGCGATTCGGAGGAGAACCACTTCGTCGCCGGATACGGGGTGGCCGGGGTGTTCGGCTGAAACAGCCTGCGGGAACTGAGCTCGCTGCGCCGCCTGGTGGCCGACCGGGCGCCGTGGCTGCTCGAAAGCGCGCGGCTCTCCTGACCAGAGGCTCATCTCCGAATGTTGACGGTCGCGTCCCGGATGCGGTGTAAATAGATCACGAGCGTAGGTTCCGTGTTGAACCGCCAAGTTCTGCACGAAAGAGGTCCCACGCTCGTGACCCGTCGAGTATCGCCTATCCAGGCCATCCGTGCCGAGATCGACGCCCTGTTCACCTCCGATCGTGATCTGGTCGAGGTCATCGAGGACGCCGCGCGGCTCGGTGCCCGCTTGATCATTCAGACCGCCGTCGAGGCCGAGGTGGACGCGTTCCTCGGCCGCGCCCGTTGCCAGCGCACCACCACCGCCTCCGTCGCCGGCAACAGCGGGGATGCGGAAGAGACAGTGGTGCGGCCCGGCCATCGCAATGGCCACTGCCCGACCACCGTCAAGACCACCAGCGGCCCGATCACCGTGGCCCGGCCCAAGCTGCGCGGCACCACCGAGAAGTTCGCCTCCCGCCTGTTCGGCACCGGCGTCACCCGCACCCACGCCCTCGAGACGCTGGTCATCGCCTCCTACGTGCGTGGCCTGTCGACGCGTGACGTCGAGGGCGCGCTGGCCGACGCGCTCGGCCCCGAAGCCGCGCTGTCCAAGTCGACGGTCTCGACGATCTGCCAGGCCATCGTCGCCGAGTA
>NZ_JBEXCR010000063.1:0-68037 GCF_040605375.1 Nonomuraea sp. NPDC005650 | reverse complement strand
ACGGCGCAACAGCGCGAGGGCCTCGTGAAGGCGGGTCTCGTCGGTGTACGCGGCGGGCCTGGTAAACGTTCGCCCGGCTTCGCTCACGGACATGGTGGGATTCATGGTGAAGCCTCCTGTCTCATCGAATGGCGCGACGGGGCGGTACATCCGGCCGGGAGGAGTGCCTTCCCGTCGGCGCCCTACAGGCCAGGAGGTGCCATTCCCGCGGCGCCGCGTCCCCATGCGGGGAGTCGATTCGGTCAGGACCAGGGACCGACTGCCGACCCGGTTCTCTGAACGTCAATGGGGACAGACGCTGCCGCATCGACACAGGTGGTGACAAAAGGATCGTTGATCCCGTAAGTTCACCGGATTCCCACCAATTGGAGGATCTACGGTGAGCACCCCCAACATCGTATGACTGCGGCCTGCTTGGCTGTCACATCACGCTCCCGTCCCTACGTTGCGGTTCGTCGGCTTTCGCCCGTACGACCGATGCGGCCTCACGCTGTGGACTCTGATCTACGCCACATAGGTCTGCTCGATCGGTCACGCGCTTCGTTTCGTACGGAGCTTCGAGCTCACGCACCCGTGAGTACATCCGTCGCGAGACGGTAGCTATCGAACGTTTGAGACGTCAGGCGCGTCGAACGCAGTGTGCGTATGCTCGATGACGGCTGTTCACGGAGGAGGAACCGTGGTAAGTCCCACGCCCCAGGTGATCGTGATCGTGCTGCGCGGGGTCGTCGATGACCGCTCCGCGAAAGAGGCTGCCCGCATCCTGGAGGGCCGCCTGGAGCAGCGTGAGCGCTGGCTGATCTTCGACCTGTCCGGTGCGCAACGGATCACCCCGGGCGGCTGGCGATTCATGCTGCGCGCTTGGCTCGACGCGCGTGAGGTGGGCGGAGGCGCAACGCTGGCGGGCGATGCAGGGGCTTGGCGGGCTGTGGCCCACCAGATCGGACTGCCGACTTCATCTGACGTGGATCAGGCCCTGGCGGCTCTGAACCCGGATCGTCGGAGGTCAGAAAGGGTCTTGTCGGCGGGACGGCCATCGGATAAGGGGTCCCGGGCGGGAATGCCCCCAATGGACGGATGGGAGAAGGCATTCCTCGCCTTCTTCGGATACCGGTCGTCATCCGATCCCTTGAAGGACGCATTCTCCCGTGCGCTGGTCATGCAGGCGCTCGCCGACGTCAGGCCGGATGAGATAGAGCCCGATCCGGCTATGGAGATCATGCCGGACGACGAGGTGCTGGACGCTTTGCGTGGGTCCCTGCTGCCCAGGGGCACGCAGGAAGGCTTCGCCTACCTCGGAGACGCTGAGAGTGCGCCGGCGGTGGAGCGGGCGCTGCGGCAGTTCGGCGAGGCGTTCGGATGGGAGGTCACGCCGCGTTCCGAGCCGCTGGAAGGCTCGTGGTTTCGCCGATTCCGGCTGAAGGCCAAGGATCTGGCGATGTCCGCGGACGCCAAGGAGATCGCCGAAGAACTGCGCCGGGCGGCCGAGCTCCGAGCGCTGCACAGCGTCCAGGCGGACAACGACAGCAAGCAGGCACAGGCCGCGGCGACGCTGATCCAGGCGCTCGACGGCACTGAGCAGGCGGTGGTGATGGTCGGGTCGGTCCTGGTCATCAAGGATGCGGGTCGCTTGGCGGTGCGTACGCTGACTCAGCGTCAGCTGATGTTCCTGGAGCGCAGCGCCGACATGACGCAGCCGAGCGATGTGCTCGAAGCGCTGGAGCTGTGTGGTGCTACTGATGACCCGCCGCCGACGCGAGGGCGCTCCCTGCCCTCCGGCGAAGATGATGACTGATCTGAACGGTGTCGCGTTCGGCAACTTCGGCAACGACGGCTCTCTGCGGTGAAGCGTCTGTTCCGAGCCGGGCAGGTAAGCGTACGCGGCTCGCGCCGGCGTCTGGACCAGACTGTCCCGCTCGAAAACACGGTTTAGTCCTGTGAACTGGGGTTTGCTGCGTGATCAGGGCGGCGACTGCGACCATCGCAAGGTGGTGTTGTCGCTTGCCTGCCCGTTGGTGCGCGGCTTGTTCGACGTGCTGACGGTGCTGGCCCGCACTGATCTGTCCAGCAATGTTGAGCTGCTGGTGCTGCGCCACGAGAATCAGGTGCTCCGCCGTCAGCTCGGCGGACGGCCGCAGTGGGGTCACGCCGACCGGCTCTGGCTTACGGCATCGTCGCGGCTGATTCGCCGCCGCCGGTGGGCGGAACTGCTCCCGGTCACCCCGGCGACGATCCTGCGTTGGCACCGCACCCTCGTGAGGCGCAAGTGGACCTTCACCGACAAGCGGCGCCCAGGACCGTCCTCCACCCGCCGGCCGGTCAAGGCACCGATCGTGTGGATGGCGCGGAAGGACCCGACCTGGGGGCACCGGAGAATCCAGGGCGAGTTGGCGCGCCTGGGCTACCCGATCGCGGCCTCCGCAGTGTGAAAGGCCCTGCACGCGGCGGGTATCGATCCGGCGCCCCGCCGACCCGGGCCAAGCCGGCGGCAGTTCCTGACCGCTCAAGCCCACTCATCGCGTGTGACTTCCCGGTGGTCGAGACGATACTGCTCAAACGGCTACATGTGCTGGTCCTCATCGAGCACGGCACCCGGCGACTGCCTGACCGGAGTGACCGCGCACCCGAGCGGAGCATGGACGGTGCAGCAGGCCCGCAACCTGGCGATGGATCTGGTCGACCGACTCGCCGGGCTGCGGTTCTTGATTCACGATCGGGATCCGCTCTTCACCTCCGCCTCCAGGGCGGTCTTCGAAGCCGAAGGACCTCGGGTCGTGAGGGATACGTAACTCAATATTCGAGCGGCACACGGTCACCACCGGCCTCTACTATCCCGCCTGGCCTTTCTCCTCCACCCTCATCCTCGTGCACACCGTGTCCGGGAGGCCGAGAGCATGCGCACCGCCCCAGATCGCGAGGCCGGCTCAGCGAGGGTGCAGGGCGTACAGGTTGCCGCCGGCACCCGTGTAGATCAGGCCGTTCGCGGGGACGGAAGCGGTCGCGTACGTGCCGCCGCCGCTGACCAGCGGCTGGTCCGCGCCGGTGGCGGCGTCCAGGGCGTGGACGGTGCCGTCGACGGTGCACGCGTACACGGTGCCCGCGTGCAGGACGAGGCCGGACCTGAGTGCCGCGCCCGTCGGGGTGCGCCACAGCACCGTTCCCGAGGCTGCGTCCAGGGCGTGGATCGCGCCGTCGGCGGCCTCCACGTAGACGCGGCGCCGGTCGGCGGCCAGGGTCGTGCCCGCGAGGCCGACGCCGGTCGGGAAGATCCAGCGCTGCCTGCCGGTACGGGCGTCGAGCGCATGCAGGACGCCGTCCTTGCCGCGCACGTAGACGGCGTCGCCGTCGGGCAGCGGGGCGGTAAGCGGGGCGGCACCGAGCGGGACGTTCCACCGTTCCTCGCCGGTCGCGGCGTCCAGGGCGTGGAGGCGTTCGCCGGCGCCGCCCATGTAGGCGACCTTTCCGGCCGGGGCGACCACCGTATCGTCCCCCGTCTCCACGTGCCATCGCGGGCGTCCGGTGGCGGCGTCCAGCGCGTGGCCGGCGACGTAGACCAGGCCGCCCGCCGCGACGGGAGCGTCGGCGTGGGGTGAGCGCCACACTTCCCGGCCGGAGGCCGCGTCGAGGGCGACGGTATGGGGCCAGCCGCCATAGAAGACGCGGCCCTCCGCCACGGTGAAGTCCAGCAGGTGCTTCGCCCGCCGCTGCCAGCGCGGCCGGCCCGTACGGGCGTCCAAGGCGTAGAGGTTGGCCCCGTCCGCGACGTACACCAGGCCGCCGGCGACCACGAGCGTACGGCCGAAGTACCCGCCGAGCGCCTGGCTCCACCGCAGGCGGCCGGAGGAGGCATCCACGGCGTAGACCTGGCTGCCGTCGGCGGTGTACACGATGCCGCCGCGGACCACGGGGACGGTTTCCACGAGTGCGTCGGCGGGGAAGCTCCAGCGCACTCGCGGCAGCGCGGCGGGAGCGCGCCGGGGCAGGTGGTAGCGGGCCAGCAGCTTGTCGCGTACCTGCGGGGCGAGGGCTCGGAGCGTCTGCCGCGAGGAGGAGGTGAGGCGGACGATGACCGGGCCCACGCTCACGACGGCCTCGGGCGCGCTGCCGGTGCCGGTGGCGGTGGACCGGAGGTAGTCGAGCAGGTACGGATCCTCCGTCACCGGATCGTGGAACCATTCCCGCTTGATGGAGGCGGTCTCGACGGCGTACAGGCGGTGCGCGTCGGCGGAGACCCAGTCCACCGACAAGGAGACGACGGGCTCGTCGTCCGTCGGCGGTACCCGGTCGCACTGGACGGGCTTCGGCAGTTCCCGCCCGAACAGGGCCTGGGTGGCGGGCCTGGTGATGTAGCCGCCCCTGGGAGGGCGGGGCAGCAGGTCGCACGCGTCCGGCCAGGCGTCCGCCGCGACCCCGTCGAGCAGCTCGCGCCCGTCAGGCACCCCGTAGCCGAGGGTGTAGGCGGCGACGGTGCCGGCGGCCAGCCGCACGAAGGCCAGGCCGGGGGCCGTACCCACGAGGACGGTGCGGCCGCGCACACCGACCTGAAGGTGGTGCAGGACATGCTCGGGCACGCCAGCATCGTGCTGACCGCCGACACGTACGTCTCGGTGCTGCCGAAGGTGGCTCACGAAGCCGCCCGGGAGACGGCCCGGTTAGTGCTGACCGCTGCATCCGCGCTGGGGCGGCCGCTCTGCGGCTGACTCAGCTTTGCCTCATATTTGCCCCATGGCGCCCTCGGGCGTGACCGCGGCGGGAGTTTCCGCAGGTGGAGAAGCGCGCCCTGCAGGATTCGAACCTGCGACCGTCGGATTAGAAGTCCGGGGGTCGCGATCCTGACCGGGCGCTTCGGCATCAGCCACCGGGCTTATCGCCCAGACCCTGCTGACGTGGCTCCCGCGGCAGTCAGTCGCAGCCGCAGCCGTCACAGCAACAGCCGTCCTCGCCCGGGCAGCAGGAGCAGCAGTTGCCGCAGCAGTCGTAGCCGGAGCAGTCGAAGCGCTCACAGAAGGAGCCCTCGCGGTCCTCGTCCCAGGCAGGCCGGTACAGGCCGCACGTGCAGCACGTCAGTGCGGCGCACGCCAGCGACAGCAGCCCACCGGGATCCCGCTTCGGCGGCCGTCCTCCCGGCGGCGCTCCGGGATCGCTGGGCGCGTGTCCGGGCGGGTGGCCGGTGCCGTGGGTTCCGGCGGTGGCGAAGGCTCGGGAGACGGCGCTGCCGGTCTCCCGCACCAGCAGGGCGCGCGTCAGGCCGGGGCGGGGCAGGTCCAGCTCGTCCACGGCGGCGCGCAGTTCGGCGTGCGCGGCGTCGCAGTGGCGGCGCGCCTCGTCCAGGCCGGTGCCGGTGGCGGCCAGCGGGTTGTACGCCCCAGACGCCCGGTCGTCGGCCAGGTCCTCCACCGCGTCGATCAGGTGTGCCAGCTTCCCGAATCCGCGACCGGCCGCCTCCAGGGCCTCTCGGTTGTGCGGCTTCCCCGCGAGCACCGCTGTGTGCGCGAACGCGGCGGCTACGGCGTCCTCGGTGGGCCCCGTCAGCTCTCGTAACCCGGGCGCCGCGCTGCTCCTCGGGGGCACCTGGGCGGGGGCGCGTTCCAGGAGGGTCTGGCGGTCGGCCGCCGCCGTCAGCGGGGTGGGATCGAACCCCAGCGTGCCGGCCATGGCCGTGCCGGCCGAGGACCAGCGGCCCGCCAGGCGGGTGGCGCCGGCGGCCACCGGGCGGCGGGCGTACACGCCGTCCCCGTCCGCCACGTGGTCGCTCACCTTGCCGGCCGCCAGGAGCAGCGACACCGAGGCCGCCAGCCGTACCCCCTCGGACTCCACTACGTCGGCGCCCTTGAAGCCGCGTAGCGCACACGGGCCCGCCCTCCGGCGCGACGTGGACGTGGGCGACTGGGCTTCGGTGAGGACGGACACGAGCAGGCCGTCGTAGTTGGTCACCAGGCGCGACAGGTGTCCGTGCTCGTCGCGGAGCGCCAGGCAGAGCCCGCACAGGTGGCCCATCCAGTCCGCGTAGAGCCCTTTGCACATGACGTGCCGACACGGGCGGACAATGCCGAACATACGTCCCCTTATGTGTGCATTAGAGAGCCAACCGTAGCACCAGGCCGCCGTAAGACACCTCTGCAGCGAACGGATCCCCAGGAAGGAGAAGGTGCCCTCACCGACCGGCCTGGAGCACTGCGCCTGCCGACCTAAAAGGACCAAAATCGTTTGGACAACGGGTACCCGCACGGTCATCGTTTGCCGTGATCGGATCCGGCTCGGTGCGCAGCCGCGCCGCTTGCCTGACCACCACCCGCGGGCAACTGCGGAAGCCGTTAGAAGCTCAGAACGGATGGCCAACGGCAAGTCGTTACGTCTGGGCCCGCACCTGACCAGCTTGGGGTCATCCACCGGAGCAGATACACCCTCTGTCGACGTGGTGCACGCGAGGGCGCTGAGCTCGTCGTCGCGGTCGGCGTGGTGTTTTCGCGCGACCGCGTCGTCGCGATGCGGCCCGACGGCGCCGCGTCCTTCCGGTTCACCGACTTCGACCGCATCTCGGGGGAACCGGGCGAGTACGGATGCACGCCGAACGTCTACCTGTACCCATGACGACCCACTAACGATCCCCGCGCCGCCACGGCCGGCCCTGGCGGCGCGGGGCCTACACGGCTGGTACAAATGGGGCATGAGCGAATCCGTCGGGTATCCCCCGCGGCCGAATGTGCCGACGGCCCGGCGTGTCTACAGTCGGACGTACCGGGTGTGGGCTCGGGTGCTCCTGTGGACGCCGATCGCGCTCACGGTGGCCGGCGTCGTCCTCGGCCTGGGGCTGTTCGCGGCCGCTGACGCCGACCCGACGCACAATTCGTCCGCGCTCGGCTATCTCGGCCTCGTTGTGTGGGGCGCCCTCGCAATCCTGTCACCGGTCCTGCTCGGGTCGTTCATCGCCGGGCTGGTCATGCTGAACCGCACGCGCAGTTGAGGTCGCGGCGGGACGCGGCCCGACCCAGAGTGCCGCTGCGCAGGCGCCGCGGAGATGCGTGACTACGGCGAGGTCAAGCGGATCGTGCTGGAGGCGTGCCTGCTGCACCAGGCGCGGGTGCGGGCCCGCGATGACTCGGTGACCATGCTGTGCAAGCGGATGAACACCATGCACATCAAGGCTCGCGAACTGCTGGAGACCATCCGCGCCGAGCAGCGCCAGCGCAACGAGCGGATGCTGGCGGTGCTCGGCGACCTGCTGAGCGCCGGCCAAGGAGGTCGATGTGGCGGCGCGGAACGCGCCGAATCCGTGGACGGCGGTGCGGCGCCGGGACGAGACCGGCCGGGCGGTGCTGGAGACGATCGAGACCAACGGCGGCCTGGCCGGCCTGGTGGCCGAGCACGAGGCGCTGGCCGCCTTCCACGGCGACAACTACCTGCCGTTGCTGGATCGCTTCTACCGCAGCCACCGCGCCCTGCTGCTGCGCCTGGCCGGCGTGCTGGGGCTGGAGCCGGCCAGCGCGGATCGCAGGCTGCTTCAGGCGCTGGAGTTCGTGCGCGCCAACGCCACCCGCGCAAGCTGGTGCGCCGGCATTTCGAGATCTGCGTGTTCTCCTGCCTGGCCGATGAGCTGGTGTGCGGTGATGTGGCGGCGGCCGGGTCCGAAGCCTACGCCAACTGGCAATCGCAGCTGCTGAGCTGGGAGGCATGCCAGCCGCACCTGGCCACCTACTGCGCCGAGGTCGGACTGTTTGACACGGCCTCGGAGTTCGTGACGCAGATGAAGACCCGTATGAAGGACGTGGCCGCGGCCGTGGATGCGAGCTACCCGGACCACGCCGACCTGACCATCGACGAACAGGGCCGACCCTCGCTCAAGGCCCGCAAGTCCGCCGGGAACAGCACCGAGGCACTCAAACTGGCCACGGCCGTCAAGGACCGGCTGCCGGAACGCTCGCTGCTGGAGATTTCAACCCGGACCACCCGGCACCTGCGCTGGTTCCGCCATTTCGGCCGCTGTCGGGATCGGAGGCAAAGCTGGCTGACCCGCTGGAGCGCTACCTGCTGGTGGCCTTCGCCTACGGCTGCAACCTCGGCGCCGCCCAGGCCGCCCGGCACCTGGGCGGCCGCATCAGCGCGCACGAGCTGTCCTACACCGTGCGCAAGCATGTCACGCTGGTCGGCTTAAACAAGGCGATCGCCGATGTCGTCAACGCCTACCTACGCTTGGATCTGGCCCGGTTGTGGGGGGAGGGCAACGCGGTGGCCGCGGGCGGCACCAAGTACGACATCTATGTCGCCAATCTGATCGCCGAGTTCCACATCCGCTACGGCGGCTATGAAGGCAACGCCTACCACCACATCGCCGACAACTACATCGCGCGGTTCTCCAGGTTCGTGCCGTACGGGGTGTGGGAGGCGGTCTACATCATCGAGGGGGTCACGGGGCGTCGTCACCGGTGTCGGCACCGTCGTCGTCGGCCTCGTGGAGCAGGTGCGCTCGACGGAGCACGTCGACCTGCGCGGGGTTGTAGAGCGCCCTGAGGGCGTGACCGGCGGCGCGCCGCGCCGCCTCGGCCTGGCCTGGCGTGGTGGCCCGCGGCTCCAGCGTCACGCCGTGTGCGGTGGCGCCCGGGACGATGAAGGGCGCGAGCTGCTCGGCGAGGGCCTGCCTGGTGGCATCGTCGGCGTCTTCGGGCAGGTCGCGGAACGCCTCGTCGAGATCGTCGTTCGGGTGTGCCTCGAGCGTCCGGCGCAGGGCCTCCATCGACTCGTCCGAGAAAAGCTGGGCGTAGATCGTCAGCAGGGCGCGGTCGTTGTCGCGCAGGTCCTGGACGAGGCCGCTGAAGCTGGTCGGCACCTCCGGTGACGCGCCCGGCTGCGCCAGGGTGGCCAGCTCGCGCCGGATGCTCTCCAGCCGCCGGACCGTCGACTCGAGCTCGGCGTCGACGGTCCGGAAGACGGAGGCCTGCCCTTCGCCCCTCGTGCCCATCTCGGCCACCCGCGCGAGCGGCACACCGAGCCCGGTCAGGCGCTTGATCTGCAGGAGCCGCGTCAGGTGGTGCACCTCGTAGCGCTTGTAGCCGTTGGGCTCGCGGTCGGGCTCGTCGAGCAGCCCGACCTGGTGGTAGTAGCGCACCGTCTTCACCGTGATGCCCGCCAGGTCGGCGATCTCGCGTGTGCTCCAGGTCATGGGGTCCTCACCTCGTCGTCCGGTGCCGGTTCTAGGTCGTGATCCGTGTACGTCGCTCGCGCACCCAGACGAGGACGACCATGGCGATGTTGACGGCGGCGAGGATCAGGAGGGCCGCGTCACCGGTGTCGGTGGACCGGTCGATGGTGTATCCCTCGCCGTCCGCCATCAGCGTGTTGACGCTCGAGAACAGGACGTTGTTGGCGATGTGGAACGCGGCCGGCGCCTCGATGCCGCGGCTGATGATCGCCATCAGTCCCGTGGCAACGCCGATGAAGGTGTAGTAGCCGAACAGCCAGGGGTCGCTGGAGCCGTGGGCGACCGCGAAGGCCAGGCTGGAGACCACCAGACCGACGGCGAGGGCCGGGCGAACGGCGCGCACCCAGGACGCGGCGGCGGGCAGCACGGCGCTGCGGAACATCAGCTCCTCGCCGACGGACTGGAGAGGAGTACTCAGCACGGTGATCACCAGCATGAGGATCGTCGTCCCGGAGACACCGAACGCGACCCAGCCTGGGGACTCGGGGGCAACCAGCGCCACCACGCCGATGCCGGCGCCCACCAGCAAGGCCGCGCCGAGCAGGTACTGCGCCAGGCGTCGACCGTCGAACGCCCGTGGTGAGCTGATCAGGCTGCGCCACGGCACCTTCGCCAGCCGTGCCAGCAGCAGGATCGCCACCACGCCCGAGATGCCCACGCTCAGGTTGACGGCCAGGAGCTTCAGTGGGGTGAAGGTGGCGGACATCGGGTCGTCGCTGCCCTCGATGACGCCCACGACCTGGTACAGCAGGATCTGCAGGAGCACCATCACGACCGGCGGCACGACGAGGACGACCAGCGGCCTCCACCAGCTCATGCGGACGTGGGCACCGAACGGCCGGGAGCCGTCGACACCCGGCTCGCGACGTCCGGATGCCGGGTCGTCGGCCTGGTGCGGTGAGCTCGGGCGCGCTGCCGTGTTCGGGGTCTGGCCGGGTCCTGGCACGGACATCGGGCGGTCCTCCTGGGTCGAGATGGTTGTTCCACGCACCAGCGAACACCGTGCCCTGGGGGCACACTCAAGCGGTGTACCGCTCGAATATTGAGTTACATGGCCTGAGCTGCGGTTACGCGCCGTGGTGGTATTCGTTGATCGTGCCTGCGACGACGGGTTTTCGACGGATGGATCGTAGGTCGTTGAGGTCGGTCACGTGCCGGGTAGGCTGCGCTTCGATGTCCGGGGGTTCCGGGACTGATGCGGCCGGTGCGGCGCGAGCAACGGCCCGGCCCACCCGTACCGGAGGGAACCAGGTATGACCTCCGCACAGAACGTTCTGACGGCATGAAGTTTCCGGTCGTCAAAAGGCTGATCGAAGCCATCAACGCGCATGACCTCGAGTCGCTCACTGCCACCTTTGCCCGCGATTTCAGCAGCACATGGCCTGCCCACACTGCCCGGTCCTTCGCCGGTTCCGAAGAGGTGCGCAAGAATTGGGAGTCCATTCTCGCCCAGTTCCCGGATATCCAGGTCTCGGTGACCGGGTATGTCGAGTCCGCGGATGAGTTCTGGGGCGAGTTCCACTACCTTCGCCCGGGTGCGTCCGACATGCGCGGCGTAACCATCGTCAACGTACGCACGGATCAGATCGTCCAGTCGCGGTTCTACATGGAGGAGGTCGACGAGACGTCGGTCCCGCACCCCATGCCCGGAGTCGCCGGAGCGCCCACCACGAATTGACGCGGGAGGGTAAAACAACAACGGCTCCGGCACACTTTTGGGATACTGTTGGTGATCTTCATTCGGTGGATGACAGTAGTGTCCGGCAGAGTTGCTGGAAGGGGCTGTGGGAACGGGTTGGCCGGGTGGGGTAGACGCCCGGAGTGTCGTGGTCGGCCAAGCGGAGGACGTTGGTACCCGCTGCGGTGAGGCCGTGCTGGACGTGGGTTTTGGCGAGGCCTTTGTAGCGGCATTCGCGTAGTCCGTAGGCGCGGGTGGTTTCGGAGATGGTGGCTTCGCAACCGGCGCGGAGGGCGTAGCGGGCCTTCCATGCATCGGTGTGCTGGTCGGCTCGATTCTGGGTCTGGATTTCCGGCAAGGGCTGAGGCAGCAGGTTGAGGTGCCGGCCTTTGCCGCTGGCGTCGCTGGTGCAGGACTGGCGGTCGGGGCAGGCTCGGCACGCTGCCCGGGGAAAGAGGACGGATGGGCGGGGGCGGCCGTCGTCGAGGGCGAGCGTCCAGGGTGGGCTGGTCACGTCGTTGGGGCAAGGTAACCGTGTGATCATCCCAGTTTGTGCGGAAGTCTTCCTTGGTAAATCCCGGTCGTCCGCGTGGATCGGCGCGGACCGGCCCGATCAAGGCGATGCTCCAGCGCTGGGCGGTGTGGTGGATGATGTCTGGAGTGACATAGCCGGCGTCGACCAGGCGCTCGACCGGAGTCAGAGCGCGGCGGTTCTGATGTGATCGGCCAGTGGCGACAGCGACGACAGCGGCAGTTCCCGGTGCGTCCACGCCTGCCTGAGATCCTCGGGGGTGTAGCGGGGAAGCAGGTGAAGGTGGAAGTGGAACACGGTCTGCCAGGCCATAGGGCCGGTGGCGTGCCAGATGTTCATTCCGCCCGGTTCCAGCGCGCGCCGCAGCAGGGCGGCGGTGTGCACAGCACCCCGCATCAGCAGGCCCGCGCGTTCCGGGTCGATGTCGGTCAGGTCGCGACAGTGCTCGCGGGGGACGACCAGGGTGTGACCGCGAGTCGCCTGCGAGATGTCCAGGAAGGCGACCACGTGCTCGTCAGAGTAGACGATCTCCGCGGGGATCTCCCCAGCAACGATGCCGCAGAATGTACAGGTTTCGGTCATGGCCGCCCTTCCTCCACTTGATCGAACCAGAGCGTATCGACGCCGGATCAGGCGCAAGCGAGCGAGACATGCCTGTCGAAGCTGAGCGCCGTCCGCAGGTGGGCGGGACGGGCGCTGCCAGCACGCGGTTGCCGAGCCATCTCGCAGAACTGGCGAGTTGTGAGAGAGGTGGTGAGACAGCGACCCAGGCGAATGCGGCGATGACCATGCGGCATGCCGGCCTCGCACGACTCCTCATGCATGACAATGGCCACCGTCCATCCGCACGACACGAGAGGCACAGCACGATGGTGAACCGCGACGGCCAGGCCGCTGCACTCGACGACCCGGTGGGTGAATCACTGCGCGGTCACCACGCGCACCTCGCCCGCCGGCTTGGACGGGCTACCACCTACCTGCCGGAAGTGGCGACCTTCTCCGCGGTAACCGCCGACCCGGGCCCGCAGGAGTGGGCCGACCTCGCCCAGCTGCTGGGGCGAGGCGAGTTCGCCGACATGTTCAGCTGCGCGGCCACACCACCGTCGGACTGGCAACCGGTCTTCGTCCTCGAAGGCCGTCAGATGATCTGGCCCGGCGGCAGCCGGTCCGATCATCCACATGGCGAGACCGTCACCGGTGTGGTCGAACTGGGCGCGGACAGCGTGCCCGAGATGCTCGACCTCGTCGCGCGGGCGCAGCCGGGACCGTTCTGGCCGCGCACCCACGAGCTCGGCGCCTATCTCGGCATCCACGACAACGGCAAGCTGGTGGCGATGGCCGGCGAACGACTCCGACCACCGGGATGGACCGAGATCAGCGCCGTCTGCACCGCCCCCGAGGCACGCGGGCGAGGCCATGCCGCCCGCCTGATCACTGCGCTCGTCGCGCGTATCGCCGCTCGCAACGAACGTCCCTTCCTGCACGTGGCCGAGGCCAACACCGACGCGATCGCCCTCTACGAGCGGCTCGGCTTCGAAACCCGCAAGCACGTGACCTTCCGGGGGTTCCGCACACCGTGACCGCCTGCGCCGCGCCTGGCCTTCCAGCGACTTCTCGCGGATGTACGCGCGCTCGGACTCGGCCATCCCGGTGAAACCGCCCCATGTCCGGCAGGGCTGTAGAGCCTCTACACCCAGGAGGTCTTCTTCATAGCCCGCGGACGCTACGCCCGTGCTTTCATCGCGGTCACCGAGGGATGGCACGTCACCGCCGAGGAGCCCGTCGCTACCGCGGACGACGTGAGCACGAACATCGGCCGCACTCGTGACCAGGCCGATTTTCACGTCCCCGGCTCTCTGATCGAGGAGGCCAGACTCATCCTGTGCCGCTCGAATATTGTGTTACGTAGGCTGAGCTGCAGTTAAGCGGCGTGGCGGTATTCGCTGATCATGCTCGCGACGACGGGTTTTCGGTGGATGGATCGCAGGTCGTTGAGGTCGGTCACGTCGCGGGCAGGCCGCGTTGCGGTGTCTGGGGACGTTGCAGCCGGTACCCGTTGTAGTGAATCAGGTACTCGCGAAGCACCTGGGCCAGATGGCGTTTGTGGAGAGTCAGGATCCGGTCCAACAGTTCGCGGCGCAGGGTGCCGATGACCCGCTCGCGGATGGCGTTCATCCTCGGCGTCTGCGGCATGGCGGCGATGATCCGAAACCCTTCGGCCGCGAACATCTGAGCGGTACCGTCTCGACCACCAGGAAGTCGCACGCGATGATCGCGTGGGCCTGAGCGGCCAGGAACTGCCGCCAAGTCGGCCCAGCCCGGCGAGGCGCCGGATCGACACCGGCGGCTTGCAGGATCTCCCACACCGTGGAGGCCGCGATCTGATACCCCAGCCGGTCCAACTCGCCCTGAATCCGCCTATGCCCCCCAGGTCGGGTTCTCCCGAGCCATCCGCACAATGAATGCCTTGACCGGCCGGCGGGCGCCGGGCCGTCTCGGACGCCGTCTGTCCGTGACGGTCCACTGGTGTCCGGGTACGACCTCGCTCGGGAGATGACGTCGTACGCGGACACGTGTAGGCGAGGACTGGACATAGGAAGATTCCGGATGAAGGCGATTGTGGTGACGGACCAGGCCGCGGGAACGGCCGGGATGACACTGGTGGAACGGCCCGAGCCGCGGGCAGCGCTGAACGACGTCGTCGTTCAGGTTCATGCGTCGGGATTCGTCCCGACTGAGATGGCGTGGCCCTCGACCTGGACCGATCGCCTCGGCCGTGACCGAACACCGTCGATCCCTGGGCACGAGCTGGCCGGAGTGGTCACCGCCCTCGGCTATGGCACGACGGGGCTGTCGGTGGGACAGCGGGTGTTCGGCCTCACGGACTGGACTCGCGACGGCACCCTGGCGGAGTATGTGGCCGTCGAGGCACGCAACCTCGCACCGCTGCCCGGCGACGTCGACTTCACGGTGGGCGCGAGCCTGCCGATCTCGGGACTGACCGCGTGGCAGGGGCTGTTCGAGCACGGCCGCCTTCAGGCAGGGCAGAGCGTCCTCGTGCACGGCGCGGCCGGCGCAGTCGGGTCGATGGTGACGCAACTCGCACGAGAGGCCGGCGCCTACGTCATCGGCACCGGACGCGCCGCCGACCGTCACAAAGCGCTCGACTTCGGCGGGCAGGAGTTCGTCGACCTTGAGAACGACGCGCTGGAAGACGTCGGCGAAGTCGATCTGGTTTTCGATGTCATCGGCGGCGACATCGGGAGACGGTCCGCAGGCCTGATTCGAGCCGGAGGAACACTGGTGTCCGTCGTCGGGCCGCCCGAGGCGCGGCCCGACGACGGCCTGGCGATCGACTTCGTTGTCGAGTCCGATCGCGCCCAACTGGGTGAGATCGTCCAGCGGGTGCGGGACGGGCGACTGCGGACGAACATCGGCAACGTCGCGACCCTCGACGATGCCGTCGCCGCCCTCAACCCGACCGAGCGACGCAAGGGGAAGACGGTCATCCGCGTTCGTCCGTGAGGACTCGAGGACGCGATCGTCAGGCGGCAGGTCGGCGCAACCAGGCCGGCATTCCCCGGGCAGCTCGTGAAGATCAAGCTCGTCGAGTCAGCGCGGAACGTAACGCGGCCGTTCGAAACGGTCCCGTCACGTTCCGCGCTCCATGCTGCTCTACCCCGTTTGGCCTGGGCTTGGACCCACAACGCCAATGCCGTGGACTTAAGGATCCGGTCCTATCGGTGTGGCAGGCAAGATCTTCACAACGGCCAAGGGTTGCTTGGTCGGCTGAAGAGGACGAGAGGCCGTTTGGTGCTGGCGTGCGCCGGTCGGCAGCCTCGATGGCGGCTGCCCCGGCCACCCTTCTGGCCCGCAGGTATCACAGAATGTGATCGCGGGTAGCGACCGCTTGGAACAATGAGTGACTGAGAGGGATGGCGATGTTGGATAGCCGCTGGATGCGCGGTGTGCTGGCCGCGCTGGTCCCGCTGGGGCTGACCGCGGGCCAGCCCGGCCCGTCCGGGTCTCCGGCGCGGGAGAAACCCCCGGTCGTGCTGTTCCCCGCGTTCCATTTCACCAAGCTCCAGGCGACCGTACGCGACCAGACCACGGCGCCGGGCTGCCCGCGCTCTGGCACCTTCCAGGACTGGTTCCGCAACGACCAGCCGAGCAGGTTCAGCCAGGTCTGCCGAGACCGGCTGCTCACCCTGCGCTACCGCGACGATCCGTCGCTGCCGATGCCGGGGCGCTTCGCCGAGCAACCGGGCGTCACCGTCGAGATCATGGAATACGGCCGCACGGACAGCGCACCGTACTACGAGGCTCTCTACCGCAGGCTGGAGACCAACGGGTATGTCCGCGACCAGGACATCCGGGTCGCCGGATACGACGCCCGGCTCACCCCCGACATGGGCGGCTTCTTCGAGCGCACCCGCCGGCTCATCGAGGACACCTACCGTGACAACGGCGAGCGGCCGGTGCACCTGGTCGGCCACTCCAACGGGCCGCTGTATGCCCAATACCTGCTCACCCACACCAGCCAGGCGTGGCGAGACCGCTACATCCACGGCTTCACCCCGATCGCGGGCAACATGCCGGGGCAGGGCCTGATGTACTCCCTGATGTTCACCGGGCAGAACATCCAGGACTTCGGCTACCCCACGACCAGGCAGAACGCGCGGAGCAGCGCGCGGATGTACCAGAGCGCCCCCTCGACCTACATGAGCGCTGCCGACCCGGCGGTCTTCGGCGACCGTGAGGTCGTCATCCGCGAGTCCTCGACGGGCCGCTCCTACACGCCTCGCGACTATCGGCGCCTGTTCGCCGACGCGGGGCTGCCGACGGCCGGGAAGATCGCCGCGTACTACATCGGCTTCGTCCGGTTCGCCGATCCGAGGTCGTTCCCCGACGTGGACGTCTACGGAGAGAAGGGTTCCGGTTTGCCCACGGTCGTCGGGGCCCGGCTGGCGAACCTGTCCACCGGCCAGATCGCCGACCCCGGTGGCTTCCTGCGGCGCGACGGCGACGGTAACCAGGAGGACATCACCAACAACGCCATCCTGGCCTGGCGGGCCATGCACTGCCATCACTTCAGCCTGACGGACAATCCCGGCGTGGAGCACGGCGCGCTGCCCAACGACCCCACCCTGCTCGACCGCCTGGTCACCGTCCTGGGCCGACCGCGCACCCGCTGCCGGTAGCCTGGCACCAAACCGGGCTGAGAGGCGGCCTCGTGCTATTCAACCCCGCGGCGGTGCGCACCGAGCGTTCCCGATACCGGGGAGCGCAGATACCCAAGGCTTGGGCGGGCACAGCATGAGGAACGCCAGGAGATCCATTGGAGCTTGTGGAGCGCCCGGTGCTCAGTAATGGGCACGCCGGGGGCGGAGGGCGGGTCAAGGAAACGGGCCGATCGAAATACCGGTACCGCGCCTTGGCCCGAACCCACCCCAGGTCCGATGCTCCTATAGATGTCAAGCGGCGAGTTCACGATCGTTTTTGGTGATGATCCGGTAGAGCTCGCGGGCGATATAGCATTTGAGGCAGCGGATGATCTCTTTCTTGGAGAGTCCCTCTTTGGTGCGGCGTTCCATGTAGGCGCGGGTGCGGGGGCGCAGCGCAGGCGTTGATGCTGACCTGGGGCTTGGGATTTCAATTCTGGCGGGCATGATCGCTGTTCATGGCGCTGCGGCTGGTTTATCTGATCTTCGTTCGGCTCGCGGGTTGGGTGGTGCTGCTGGGTCGTTCGCAGAGGTCGAAGGATGCGGAGATTCCGATCTTGCATCATCAGCTCGCGGTGTTGCGTCGGCAGGTGGCAATGCCTCGGCCGTCGTGGGCGGATCAGGCGGTGATCAGCGCGCTCGCGCGACTGCTGTCTCCAGCCGGTCGTCGGCGGTTGTTCGTGACGCCGGGCACGCTCCTGCGCCGGCACGCCGATCTGGTGCGGCGGCGCCGGACCTTCAAACGCCGCAGCCAGGGCCGGGCGCCTCCATCCGGGCTTTGGCACTTCGTTTGGCCAGGGAGAATCCGCTGTGGGGTTACCGGCGGATCGCCGGCGAGTTTGCCGCTCTGGGCCATCGGGTCGGAGCCTCCACGGTGTGGGAGATCCTCCACGCTGCCGGTATCAATCCCGCGCCCCGCCGGGCCGGGCCGACCTGGCGGCAGTTCCTGACCGCACAAGCCCACGCGACCATCGCCTGTGACTTCCTGCTGGTCGAAACCCACGCTGCTCAAACGGCTGTATGTGCTGGTCTTCATCGAGCACGACACCCGGAGACCGCACCTGGCCGGAGTAACCGCCCACCCGACCGGAGCATGGACCTTGCAGCAGGCCCGCAACCTGGCGATGGACCTGGGGGAACGCATCGCCGGGCTGCGATTCTTGATCCACGATCGGGATCCGCTCTTCACCTCCGCCTTCAGGGAGGTCTTCCACGCTGAAGGGCTGCGGGTCATCACCACCATGCCGCGGACGCCGAGGATGAACGCCATCTGCGAGCGGGCCATCGGCACCCTGCGCCGCGAACTCCTGGACCGGATCCTGATCCTCAACAAACGCCACCTGGCCTGCGTGCTCCACAAATACCTGATCCATCCACTACAACCGCCATCGGCCGCACCAGTCCCGGCACCAACGACCTCCAGACATCCCAACGCAGCCCTCCCGCGACGTGACCGACCTCAACGACCTGCGATCCAACGGAACGATCGACCTCCAACCGTCATCGAGAAGGCGATCGAAATCCCACGAGCCAGGCGCTCATCCGAAAACAGACACCCAGTTATGCCCGCGCAAGGATCCTGTCCTCACGCCCGCTGACCATCAACCCAAGCTTCATCCTCAAGTTGAGTGGCGCGGAACAGAGAAGTCCAAGCTGCCGATGTGCGTACTTCCCACTTACGCGGCTGCTTCTGGTCGCACATGATGGACTTGGACTCATCGATGACTAGATCTCTTGTCACGATAAGGAAGGCATCATGCCCCCTGCCATCGTCGGACACGACGGCCCCCTCACCGACCGCCACTTCCCGCTCGGTGACACGCCGACCACCTTCGGCCGCAGGCAAGACTGCAGCGTGGTGCTCTCCAGCGAACGAGCTTCGCGCCGCCACGCCGAGATACGCCACGAGGCAGGGCGTTACATCCTGCACGACCTGGGAAGCCGCAACGGAACGCTGGTCAACGGCAGGCGCGTCACCTCACAGGTGCTCCAACCGGGCGACGTGATCACGATCGGCGACGAGCAGTTCCGCTTCCTGCCCTCCGACGACGTCGCGACCATCTACGGCGCGTCCCCGCTGCCGCAGGCGAGCGGACCCGCCCCATCGGTCGATCCCGGGCCGGTACTCCGGGTGACCGTCTCCGGCGGTGGGCCCGTCGGGCTGAGCTTCGCGCTCCTCCTGGAGCACCTCATGGGATCACGGGTCGTCGTCACTGTTTACGACGGCCGCTGGACCCAGGACGGTGCTCAGGTCTCGTGGAAGGGGCAAGATCAGGGAAATGTACGGCGCCAGCAGGTCGTCACGGTTCAGAGCCGCCAGTACCTGAACCTCCCCGACCCGGTGCAGGCTCGGCTGTTCAAGCCCGGGGCGTACTCCGAGATGTGGCCGCCCGGCCCCGACTCCATCCGAGGACAAGCCCCGCGTAACCTCCGCATCGCCTACATCGAGGACACGCTCCTGGAGATGGCCGGCGAGAAGTCCGACCGCATCCGGCTCGTCCCCACCCGCTTCGATCCCGACGAGCAGGGCGACAGCACGAAGCAGGATCATGTGCTCGCCATCTGCGAGGGTGGCCGTTCGCGCACGCGGGAGCATTTCACCGGCAAGTTCGGCACCGCCGACAGCTCGATCTACTCCCTGAACGGCAAGCACCTGCAGGATGTCGTGCTGGGCTTACGCGTCAAGTCCGACCTGCCTGACGCCATGTCGGTCCTGCTGACCGTGGCCCAGAACCGCTACCTGCTCAACGCCCTGGGCGGCGAGGGTTTCCTCAACATGCGACTCACCGACGATGAGGCCGCGGAGGTCATCGGCATCGATCCCGTCCGTCGCGTGTTCGAGGAGTGTGTCGCCGCCAACCCGTGCATGATGGGCCGTACCGACGACGGAGACTTCCACTGCTCCACTCACGGCACCTTGTTCCTGCCCGCCCTGATCAAAGGGTCCGCCCTGTGGCGGCGGGTGCAGGAAGGGCTGGCGATGTTCGGCGTGGCCGAGTACAACCTCAGCGCCGTCACCGCCTTCCGGCTCGACATGGTGCAGCGGCCGCGCTTCACCGCGCGCCTGCACGCCCCTACGTCCGCCACTCCGGGCACCTACGGCTTCCTGCTCGGCGACGCCGCCAACGCCATCCACTTCTGGCCGGGGCGCGGGCTCAACAGCGGGCTGGCCTCGGCCATCTCTCTGGCCCGGTCGCTCAGCCAGGCCTGGCGCGGGCGGGCCTTCCGCGACGCGGACTTCATCCGCCACGAGGCAGCCATGGCGATGCTCCAGTACCGGCACAAGAGCCGTGCCTGGCAGGCGATGGTCACTACCGACGAGGATGGCCTCACCCGTGCCATCAAGGACAACATCGCCAAAGGCTGCGCCGACGCGCAAACCGCTCCGAGTTCCGACGCGCAGGTCGCGGCGGACATCGACACACTGATGAACCGGCTCGGGATCGTCCGGGGCCGTCTGTCACAGCGCGTCTCCGGCCTGCCCGACGACGCCGCCCTGCGTGCCCACCTCGGCCGGCTGTCGGCTGAAACTCTGCGCATCCTGGTCATCAGCGACGCGTGGGACACAGTGATCATGGGCGGCGAAGAGGTCGACATCGACATCTTCTACCGCGAGGAGCCCGCGTCCGCTTCGGGCGGAGAACCCGTGTGGGCTCCACGACTCGCCACCGAGCGCGAACAGCACACCAGGCTGATCTCCAGGTCGACAAGCCGATCGCCACGGCCAACGGCACAGGCCCCCCGGTAGACCTCGCCGCAGGTCAGCTCACTGCTTCTCTCGAGGGCTCCACCTCCTCCTGGAGCTGGATAGGCTCCAAGCCATGGCCTCGATTGACGTGACCCGGTGAGCGCCACCCGTCTGCTGGTCATTGGAGCCGATGCAGCAGGGATGAGTGCGGCGCACCAGGCGATCCGGGCGGCCGGGACCAAGCTGGCTGTGACCGCGCTGGAGGCGACCGGCGATACGTCGTACTCCGCCTGTGGCATCCCCTACTGGGTCGCCGGAGACGTGTCCAGTGGCAACCTCCTGGTGGCCCGCACCGCCGAGGAGCACCGGTCAGCCGGGATCGACCTGCGGCTCGGCGCCACCGCGACCGGGATCGACCGACAGGCCCGCACCGTCACCTACCAGGATGCCGACGGTGAGCAGGTGCTGGGCTACGACGAGCTGGTGATCGCGACCGGCGCGTCGGCCGTGGTGCCGGACTGGGCCGTCCACCCCAGCACAGGGCAACGGTACGCCGGCGTCGCGCCGGTCAAAACGCTCACCGACGGCGCTGTCTGGCTGGACCTGCTCGCGAAACTGCCCAAGGGCAGTGGCCGGGTGGTGGTCGCCGGCGGCGGCTACATCGGCGTCGAGATGGCCGAGGCCGCCAGGAGGCGTGGCTACGAGGTCACCGTGATCACCCGGACTCGGGTGATGAGTTCCTTGGACCCGGACCTGTCCGCTCGCATCGAGAAGGGGATGCACGAGGCGGGAGTCCGGGTCGTGGTCGGCTCACCGGTCGCGCGGCTGGACGTGGCGGACGGACGAGTGCGTGGCGTGTACACCGCAGAAGGCGAGCGCTATCCGGCGGACCTGGTCGTGCTGGCGCTGGGGGTCACACCGAACACCGGTTACCTTGACCTCGACAACTTGCCGAGCGGCCCAAATGGCGGTTTGCGACCCGAGCCGGACGGGAGCCTGGCCGACGGGATCTGGGCCGCCGGTGATTGCTGCGAGACCCGGCATCGGCTCACCGGCACGTGGACCTACCTGCCGCTCGGCACCCATGCCAACAAACAGGGCCGGATCGTCGGCACCAACCTCGTCACACCAGGCGCGCTGCGGTTCGGCGGCGTGCTGGGCACTGCGATCACCCGATTCGCTGAGGGCACGACCTACTTGGAGATCGCCCGCACCGGTCTGAACGAGCGTGAGGCAGCCGCCGCCGGCATCGCGGTGACGTCCCTGGTCACCGAAGGCAGCACGGCCAGCGGCTACATGAGCGAGGCCGACCCGATCGCGGTGAAGTTGCTGGCAGCGCCGTCGGATCGTCGGCTGATGGGCGCGCAGATCGTTGGCGGGCGTGGCGCGGGCAAACGTATCGACACCGTCGCCACCGCATTGTGGCACGGCGCGACCGTTGACGACTTAGCCTGGTCCGACTTGTCCTACGCGCCGCCGTTCGCCACCGCGTGGGACATCGTACAGGTCGCGGCCCGGCGGCTGGCCGACCGACTGTAAGCCACTGGAGTGCGGGCTCTAGCCGTCATCCATCTCGCGCAGGAGCTGGTAGAGGTGCGCATTTCGTACTCTGAACTGGGATTCTGCTGCATGATCAGGGCGGCGGCCGCAACCATCGCGGGGTGTTGTTGCCGCTGATCCACCGGTTGGTGAGGTGCTTGTTCGGCTTGCTGGCGGTGCTGGTGCGCGCTGATCTGTCGAAGGACGTTTGAGCTGCTGATGCTCTGTCACGAGAATCAGGGGCTGCGCCGTCAACTCGATGGCCGACCGCGGTGGGGTCAACTGCGTAACCTGGTGATCCGGTTGGCCAGAGAGAATCCACGATGGGGGCACCGGCGGATCCGGGGTGAACTACTCGGGGTCGGCCATCGGATCGGAGAAGGCACCCCGCCGGATTCTGGCCACGGACGGCCTGGGTCCAGCGCCACGCCACACCTCACCGACCTGGCGACAGTTCCTTCGCACGCCTCCGGCATTTTGGCGTGCGACTTCCTGCACATCGACACCATCTTCCTCAACCGGCTGATGGACCTGGGTGAACGCGCCGGCGCGTTCAGGTTTCTCATCCGGGACCGTGACGGCTGGTTCTCCCGCTCGTTCGATGAGGTGTTCACCTCCGCTGATGTGAGGGTCATCAAGACGCCCGTCCGGTCGCCACGGGCAAACGCGTTCGCGGAACGGATCGTGGGAACACTACGCGATCACCTGCTTATCCATGGTGAGCGGCACCTGCGTAAGGTCCTGACCGAGTACGAACGCCATTTCAACCATCATCGCCCGCATCAGGGCCGTTCCCTCCGCCCTCCCTCGCACGACCCCAGCCAGGTGATCGACATGACCTCCCGGATTCACCGCCGAAGGACTGATCAGCGAGTACCGCAGAGCAGCCTGATGGCCCGGCAAACGCGCAGCTCAGCAACAGTATCGGCGTTTTCGCACCGCGCACGTGCTCGATGCCGTGGGGCCGACGAAGGAGGCCCTGCGGCGCCGATCGCCCCCAGCCCGCCACAGCGGGGTAGCGGCAGGGGCGTCCGGCGCAGCGGTCAGCTTGCGCACATCGCCCACTCCATCGCAGGGAGGAAGGTTCAGCCGGTGACCCGGGCCAGGAACTGGCCCTTGGCGTGCTCGTCGGTCTCCCGGGTGCCGTAGCCGGTGGCCCACAGGCCGCCGCCCGGCACAGCGCCGAGCTGCTTGATCCGGTAGTCGTCGAGCAGCGGCGGTTTCGGCGCCTGCTGCCAGGCAGTGCCGTTCCAGCGCAGCAGCACACCGACGCTGCGCGCGGTGGCGTCGTCCTGCCCGCTGCCTCCGGCCCACACCTCGGTGCCGTTCCAGGCCAGCGAGGTGATTGAGGATCCGTACCAGCCGGTGATCGCCGGGGTCGGCGTCACCGTCCACTCGCTACCGTTCCAACGCATGGCGAACGCCTCGCGCTTCTTGACCGAAAAGCCGTTGGCCTCGTAGGTGGTCCGCTGACCGGCCGCCCACACCTCGCCGGGTCGCGCGGCCACCGCGTCCAGGGTGGTCTCGACCAGCGCTTCCTTCGGCGGATCCGGCAGCCGGGACCAGGTGTGGCCGTCCCAGTGCAGCACCAGGGTGTGCGCATCGGCGCTCGGCCCGTAGCGGTTGGTGGTGCCGACCGCCCAGACGTCGTCCGGCGCCAGAGCATGCACCGCGCTCAGGTCGGTGTTGCCCGCGAGCGGCGGGAGGCTCATCTTCTGCCAGGCGGTGCCGTCCCAGCGGATCACGCCCGCCGTGGAAACCTCACCGCTCGATTGGTCGGACCTGCCGACCGCGAAGGCGGTGCCGCCCACCGCGGCGACATCATCGAGGTAGAAAGGGTTGTTCTGTTCGGTCGGGTACGGAGTGAGGGTCCAGGCCGTACCGTCCCAGTGGTAGGCGATGGTCGAACCGGTGGCCCACACGTCGTTCTCCGCGGCGGCCGACACCGAGGTCAGCGCGCCCCGGCAGGTGATATCCGGCCGGTCGTTCACCCATTTCTGACCGTTCCAGCGGAACAGGTCGGGGCAGACCACACCCGGCGGCGGGTACGGCCAGCCCTCCATCCGCACCTGCCCCACGGCCCAAGCTTGGGTGCCGCTCAGCGCGGCGACATCGTTGAGTTCCTTGAGTTGCTTCTCGGATTCGGTGTACCCGTAGGGGAAGGACAGGTGGTCCCAGACCGGCGCAAGTGCCGCGCCCGCCGGGGTCGCAGTCGCCAGGCCCGCGGCGAGCGCGACCGCGCCGAGAATTCTGCTGGATGTCAGGGATAATATTTTTCGCTTGGTCACGAAGGCTTTCGTACCATCGCCGGTCAGCCGCGCACATGGCCCAGGGAATGCATAGGGGCCCCTGGAGGAATCATAGGGGGCCTTAGGGGGTGCCCCACTGGCGCGTCCATTACGATAGGTATACGCGTAGGGTGGCCGTTGCCGATATATGCGAGGAGAATTCGTCATGGAAGACGGCCATCGAGCGCCAGCGTCCCGAGATCGGCCAGACGATCATTCATTCTGACCCGTGCGGCGCGGTATACCAGCGCCTTGGCCAATGACGTTTTCTCGCTGAATTTCAGCTGATCTGCCGGTGTTCGAAATGAACGAGAACGAGCGCGGCGTGGACCAGATCGCTGACTCCGCTGGGGGCTGAGCGTTCCTGACGTATCAGCGGGGTCAGCAGTGGCGGTCCGCCAACGGTTCCCACCACGAGCGGTTGTCGCGGTACCGCACTTTCCTCAACGTGGTGCGGGCCACCGGCACGTCGACGGGAATCGGCTGATGGCATCGGACCTGGACACACAGAAGGTCGAGCTCATCGGCCGGCACTGGTTGATCGGCGAACTCGTACCCGCCGGTCTGTCGGCCCGTCAGCAAGCCGAACTCGTCCGGATGCACGCCACAGCCTTCGCCTTCGCCAACGCCTTCAAGCGCAAGCACGGCGTGCCACCCGGCCGCTTCAGGAAGCTAACGTGTCCACCCGGGCTCCACGGGGGAGAGACCGATGTGCACCTGGCCGCAGGGGCAGCGACTGTAGGTCACGACGCCCTCTGAGGTCAGGTGGCGTGAGATGAGCTGGTAGACGGTCGAGGAGGGCCAGCCACACCGAGGGCACTTGTCCATGACTCCAGCAGATCAGCTCCGCACTCGGCGAACAAGCTCAACTTTTTATGGTGCAACAGTGTTCTCCCTGGCCGCGTTGCACCCGAGGCCCCTTTCGGGTTCAGAACCGTCGCCTTCGCGGGCTTCTTGACGCAATCTAATGATCGCTAACTTCGCGGCATTGGGTGCTCGCCTGTGAAACTAGCCAAGCGACCCCGGTAATCACAATCCGTTATTGCTATTACAGGTAGTTACTTTGGGGCTGGTCGCGCGAACTCGAGTGGGGCTTTCAGGGGCGCGGCTTGGCCATACGGGCGTGACGGGCGGCTTTGCGCGTCTCAGGCAGGATGTGGTGTTTGACATAGGTGAGCTTAGTGGCCCGGTCACCGCCGACGACCTGGGCCCGGCCGGCCAGCATCGCCTCCAAGCCTTGCCGGGCGACCTGGGCTCGGCTGTTTTTCTTCATGCCGGGGCCGAAGGCGGTGTTGTTCATCCCGGCGCGGGCGTGGAAGTCGCTGTCGGTGGCGCCGGGCAGCAGCGTGGTGACGCTCACGCCGTGGTTCTTGAGCTCCTCGCGCAGGGCCAGGGCGAACATCCGGGTGAACGCCCGGGATGGGCCGTAGACGATCTCGTACGGGGTCGGCAACGTGGCTGACAGCGAGGAGGTGATCAAGATCCGTCCGCTGCGGTTGGCGGCCATGTGCCGGGCCACGCGCTTGGCCAGGTGGACCACCGAGGTGACGTTCAGGGCGATCAGGCCCAGCTCGTCGTCCAGATCGGTGTCGAGGAAGGAGCCGCCGATGCTGCGCCCGGCGTTGAGCACGGCCGCCGCCAGCGGCCGTCCGGTGGCCTGCACGGCCTGCCAGACGGCCTCGACGCCGTCGTAGTCGGCGAGGTCGGCCTGGACCGGGATGACCTGCGCGCCGTCCTTCTCGAGATCGGCCGCGGCCTGGTGGATGTTGCCGCTGCGGCCGGTGGCCACCAGGTCGTAGCCTTGGCGGGCCAGCAGCCGGGCCAGCTCGTAGCCGATCCCGGCCGACGCTCCGGTGACCAGTGCCAGCGGCCGGCCGGACGCGCGGGGTGTGGTGCTGCTCATGAGGTGCTCCTTCGAGCTTGCGAGGTGCCGTGCGGCTGAGGGGACGAGGCGGGCGCGTCCGCGCTCCAACTGGCCAGCAGCCGCCAGGCGTCCTGCGAAGCCTGGTCCTGGGCGGGCATGTACACAAAGAGCGTCTGGTCGGCTTCGCCGGGCAGGTTGAAGGCCTGGTAGTCGATGGTCAGCGGCCCCACCAGCGGGTGGTGGAAGCGTTTGTGCCCGAAGCTGCGATCCAGCACCTTGTGGTCGGCCCACCAGCGGCGGAAGTGCTCGCTCTTCATCGTCAACTCACCGACCAGCTCGGCGGTGCGGCTGTCGTCCGGGTGACGGCCGGCGTCCAGCCGCAAGATCGCGGTCATCTCCGCGGCGATCTTTTCCCAGTCCGGATACAGCTCGCGGGCGGCCTCATCAAGGATGATCCACCGGGTGAGGTTGCGCTCCCGATAGGGCATGGCATCGAAGTCGGTCAAAAGCACCCGGCACAGGTGGTTGGTGGCCAGCACATCACCGCGTCGGCCCAGGATGAACGCGGCGTGGTCGGTGAAGGAGTCCAGCAACCGGCGCAGTGCCGGGCGGGCCCGCTGCACCACCGGCGGGCTGCGGCGCGCGGTCACCGGCTGGGGCCGGATCAGGTCGGACAGGTGGGCGCGCTCGGCGTCGTTCAGCCGCAGCGCGGCGGCGATCGCCTGCAGCACGCTGTCCGATGGGCTGATCTGGCGCCCCTGCTCCAACCGGGTGTAATAGTCGGTGCTCACCCCGGCCAGCTGAGCGACCTCCTCGCGGCGCAGGCCGGGCACCCGCCGGTAGGCGCCGCGTTCCGGCAGCCCCACCGACTCCGGGCTGATCCGGGCTCGGCACCGGCGCAGGAACTCACTCAAATCGACATTGCGGGCCATGTCTCCCATGCTGCCCTCGCCGCCCGCCGCCAAGCTCCCGCCAAAGGGGGTCGCTGCGTCCTAGGAAGCCGCTGACCAGGAAGTTCTCCCCCCGCCATCGCGACCCGAGCCCGGGGCACGGCGGTGATGTCCTGGAAGAGGACGGCGACCGGACCCGACACCTCAAGGCAGCGCCGTCTGGCCTCTTGCCCCTGTGGCGAGCGCCACTCCGTGGAAGATCGCGTAGTGCCTCGCCGATCGAGATCCGAGGAGGACATCTGCTGTGAAGACCGAGCGAAGCGGTCATCTGTCCGGCCTGCGGGGTCAAACTGCGCGCGTGCACGGCTATCACGAGCGCGGCCTGGCCGATGTCCCGCTCGACGTACGCCCCGTCCGGCCTCCCAGATTGGTGCCGCGGTCCGTGAGCCGGCCGGACGTGCAGGGGCGCGAGCGTTGTCCGTGCCGGCCGTGCGCCTGCCCCGCGCCTGCTGCCCGTGCCCTCGCCGCGCCGGCCCGCGGCCTCTACGCGGCGATCGTCACCGAGATCGGCGGCACCGTCTGGGGCCCGCACCCGGGAGGCGTGCGGGCGGTACGGACCTGGTTCCTCAGGTCGCCGTGCACCGGGGCCGGGGTCCGGCTCCTGCGGTCCCGAGTCGCAGGAGGACCCTCGGATAACATCAGGCCAGCGACATTTCTTCTGGTCGTGAGGGGGCCAACGGGTGGACAGCGCAATGGATCCGGCAGCCGGCATCCGGGGCCGGCTCCGGGAGCACTGGGAGGCGTCCGAACGCGGGGACGTCGACGCTGAGCATGCGATCTACGCCGCGGACGCGATCCTGGACTACCCGCAGTCGGGCGAGCGCTTCACGGGCCGGTCAAGGATCCAGGCGCAACGCGGCGGGCACCCGGCCGAACGCCACTTCACCATCCGCCGGATCCTGGGCGGCGGCGACCTTTGGGTGAGCGAGTGCGTGATCACCTATGACGGCGTACCCACATACTCGCTCAGCATCATGGAGATCACCGATGGTCTCGTCACGCACGAGACCCAGTACTTCGCCGACCCGTTCCCCGCGGCTCCCGGGCGCGCTGCGCTGGCTGAGCCGATCCCGGTCCGCGACCAGCAAGCCGATTGAGCTACGCAACCCCCTCATCAGTGCGGCGATCGCGGCACCAGGACTGTGAGGTCTTCGTTGCCGCCGGCGGTGCTCGTTCACAGTCGCGATCCCGGTCGACGTACTCGGGGACGGAGGGTTCACGGAGCGGCCGGTGACGCATGGGCGGTGTGCTTGTCAAGACGCTGAGATTGTTGCTGAACCGCCCTGGTATGGCCTCCTTGGCTGTTCTTGTCATGCTCCGATGTCGACGTTTGGATCGAGAGGGTGATCTTCCGCGGTGCGTCACAGGCGGCGGGTTCCGGATGCGTCCCCTGTGTCGCCGCCTGTCCTGTCCTGTTCGGTAGTTTCGTCGTGGACAGGTCATCGGCGTGCGCCGCCCTCCAAGAGAAGGAGTCGTGACCTTGACCCTGCTGGCCTACACCCTCATGACCGACCCCACGCCCCTGGAGGCGTCAGCGGCCGGGCGGTCCCCGTCCACGGGGACGGTGTACCTGGTCGTCACCAATACGGGGCAGCAGGCGGCGTTCTGGCACTCGATCCAGGTAAAAGTGCCCATCGGCGACGGCGCCGGCCACCTCACCCCGGACTTCACGAAAATCAAACCCAGCGGGGAGTACGGCTCCCGGTCCGGCACCCAGTCGCCGGTGAACGTCCGGCCGCAGGGCTCCGACGCCTTCCAGGCCACCGCCCAGGGTGGCGGCAGAACCCGTCTCGACCCAGGCGACCACATCGTGCTGACGCTGGAGAACGTCACTGTGGCCGCGGCCGCCGGGGTGGCCGTGCTGCGGGTGACCGAGAACAGCAGCAGCACGCAGGCCGGGCGCCTGAGCAACCGGTACGCGGCGGTGCCGCTGATGAAGACCGCGCCCACGGAGATTCCCGCGCCGCGCGACTTCCGCCCGGACGACGCCATGGTGAACGCGGGAACCAACATCGTGCTGCGCTGGGAAGGGTCCGACGACTTCGACTACAAGATCCTCTTCCCGGGCGGGCAGGCGACCGTCCCCCAGGGCGTGCGCTCCTGGTCACCGGCCGCCGCCGACGCCCCGAAGCGGGCCACCGCGTACACGCTCGTCGCCACCTCCCGCACCACGCCCAAGCAGGAACACTTCCTCACCACGACCGTCGAGGTACGTGATCCCGTCCTGGACACCCTCACCGTCACCACCGGCATCAACACCCCTTGGGTCCAGGGGACGGCGAACGCGACCGTAGGGCGGGTCACCTTCACCGACACCGGCGCGAAGATCTCCACCAACTCCGGCGCGCTGGGGAGCGTGACGGCCGACAAGGCCGAGTTCAACGGTGTGAGAACCGAATGGGTGCAGGGAAGAAACAGCGACGACGGCTGGATCAGCTTCCCCAAGGAGGGGCTGAACGTGCGCCGGGGAAGCGGACAAGACTGGGGAACCGTGTTCGCCGACAAGGCCGACCTCAACGGCGTGAACACCCGATGGGTGCAGGGAAGAACCGCCGCCGATGGATGGATCAGCTTTCCCACGAGTGGGCTGCAGGTCTCCAGGGGCGGGACGGACACCCCCACCCAGGGCTATGTGTACGCCGACTCCATCTGCGCGAAGGACGCCCCCTACGGGCAGGGCGGCGGGTGGATCAACCTCCACGACGAGGGGATGACCGTGTACCTGGCAAAGAACGGAAGTAACGAACTCGGGAGCGTGACGGCCTCCAGCTTCAACAGGTGAACGAGTTGTGGGGCGGGCGCGCGGCACGCCCCACTCATCACGTACCCGGACCGCGCAGCCCGGGCGAGGGGCGACAGGCCGCCCCCTCATGATCCACAACAACCACCGCCAGATCACGGACCACACCCGACGCTCCGCGAATTGACCAGCAGGATCGTGGGAGCGAACAAGCCGGATCCCGCGATCCCCGACCCCCAGGTGCGTGAACGTGCGGCATCGCCGTTGATCTGCTGAACGTGTATCGTCGAGAACTATGTTCCGCCCCCTGCAAGCTGGCGAGCCGACCCAGCTGGGTGACTACCGCATCGTTGGGGGCCTCGGTGAGGGCGGGCAGGGCGTGGTCTACTTGGCCGAGCGTGCCTCGGGCGAGCGGGTGGCGATCAAGGTGCTGCATGCCAGGCTCGCGAGGAAGAGCGAGGCGCGCGGGCGTTTCTTACGCGAGGTGGACGCGGCCATGCGGGTGGCGGCGTTCTGCACAGCCCGCGTGCTGGACGTGGCGGTCGACGGCGACAGACCCTACGTCGTGTCGGAGTTCGTTGACGGCCCGTCACTGGAGGATTCCGTCCGCGAGCACGGACCCAGGTCCGGAGGCGCGCTCGATCGCATCGCGGTCAGCACGGCCACCGCACTGGCGGCCATCCACCGGGCCGGGATCGTCCACCGCGACTTCAAGCCGTCGAACGTCCTGTTGGGCTCCGACGGCCCCCGGGTGATCGATTTCGGCATCGCGCGCGCGATCGACATGACCGCCACCGGCGGCTCGGTGGGCACCCCGGCGTACATAGCTCCCGAGGTGATCCACGGTGAGCCGGCGCAGCCCGCATCCGACGTGTTCAGCTGGGCGGTGACCGTGGGCTTCGCCGCAACCGGGCGCCCGTTTTTCGGCCAGGACACACTGCCTGCAGTAATGTACCGCATCCTCAACGCCCAGCCGGATCTGGACGGCGTCCCCGAGCCCCTGCGCGCCGTTCTCTCCCGCTGCTTGGCCAAGGCGCCGCCGGAACGTCCCACGGCAGCCGAGGTCCTGCACCTCCTCCTCGGTCACGGCCAGATCGTGACCAAGCCCATCGGTGGGGACCCGGCCGCAACTCCACCAGCGGAAGCTCCTCCGGCCGGAGTGGCACCCGCCTGGACGCCCTCTACCGGCATGCCGTCAGCAGGACCGCCCTTCGCCGGGGCACCCGCTCCCGGAACGCCACCCGCCGCCCTCACCACAGACCCACGCCGCAAGCGGTCTAAGCTCCTGGTGGTGGGCTCGGTCACCTCCGTGGCGGTACTCGTGAGCGTGATTGTGTTGGCCCTGCGGTGGGGAGCGAGCGACTCTCCATCAACACCCACGCCCTTGGCGACGACGGGCATACCGTCGGCGACGACCGGCGTCGCCGCCCGGCCGTACGGCAGGAGGGTGGCAGAGGTATCCCTCGGCGACGAGGTGAACACCCTGGCGGTAAGCATCTACAACGGACAGCGCGCGGTGCTGGCCGGCAGCACCGAGGGGGTGGCCAAGGTGTGGAAGTTCGACACGCGCCCCAGCGAACTCGCCGAGCTGAAGAACTCCAGCGGCGAGGAGACAAACGCCGCCATCGACGTGGGCGAAGTAGACGGGCAGGCGGTCACGTTCAGGCGGCTGCGGAATGGCGCCGTCATCGTCTCCGGCGCGGAGAGCGTCCAGCCGCTCGGCCCCACCTACAAAGGCCACCAGAAAATGGTCTACGCGATCGCCCCGGCACAGGTGTCGGGCAAGACGGTCCTGGTCAGCGGCGACGAGGCCGGAAAGGTCCACGTGTGGGACCCGAAGACGGGCAAGGACTCCGGACCCCAGCCCAAGGCGGCGGGCGGCGACCCGGTGTTCGGTGTCGCGACCGGCACGATGGACGGGCACCCGTTCGCGGTGACTGCGTCGGCCGACGACACCGCGCGGGTGTGGAACCTGGAGACCGGCGCTCTGGGCGCCACCTTCCACGGCCACAGCGGTGATGTCTTCGCTGTGGCGACCGCCGTGATGGACGGCGCGCCGGTGGGCATCAGCGGCGGCTCCGACCGCAAGATCCGCGTCTGGGACCTGCGCAACGGCCGGGAGCAGACCTCGTTCTCCGGCCACACCGCCGAGGTCGCCTGCCTGGCGGTGGGCAGGGTGAAGGGCCGCGCGGTCGTCGCCTCCGGCGGGTTCGACGGGACCATCCGCGTCTGGGACCTGCGCAGCGGCAAGCAACTCGGCGACCCGCTGAAGTCTCCCGGCGGGCGCGTCTACTCGGTGGTGATCGCCGAGGACGACGGGGAGTCCTGGCTGGCCGCGGGCGACGTCAAGGGCAACGTCACCGGATGGAGCCTCGGCCCGGCCTCCCCCTAGAGAACCGGTCATGTAATCGTCAGGACGCGAGGCCGTAGCCGTCGCGGCGAGGCCGCGACCCGTCCGTATAAGTGCGTACGTTCAGGTCGACGATTTTGGCTGGATCGGTGACCGGATCTGGGACGGCGCGTAGTGGTGCCACGCTCAGTTGGGATTGAGCGTCTGCTCAAGGACGCGCGCCGGGCCCGGCCGGCTGGGGTCGGGAGTGTGGCCGGAACGGGGCCGGAATCGGGCGCGCGAGCCAGGGGTGAAAGATTTCCCCGGAGGAAGGTGAGCGTTACCGCCCGGGGCACCACCGCGCCACGTGCGACGATCAAGGTGCTGACATGCCTCACCCCTCCCTCGGCCGCCGGGCCCTGCTGCAGGCGGCCATCGCCGCCCCCGCCGCCGGGACCCTCATCGGCGCAGCCCCCGCGCAAGCGGCCACCGGCGGTGGCCGGTGCGACCGTGAGAACCCGCGTTTCACCATCGGCGTGCTCCCCGACACGCAGTACCTGTTCGACGAGGACCGCTCCGACCCCGCCCCCGTACGCCAGACGTTCCGCTTCCTCACCGGCGAGCGCGAAAGCCGGAACATCGCGTTCATGACGCACCTCGGCGACGTCACCGAACACGGCACCGAGGAAGAGCTCGGCCTGGCCTCCGACGCGTTCAAGTCGCTGGACGGCCGCCTGTCCTACAGCGTCCTGGCCGGCAATCACGACGTGAACTCGGGCACCGACGACCAGCGCGGCGACACCGCCTACCTCAAGGCGTTCGGCCCCTCCAGGTACGCCCGGATGTCGACGTTCCGGGGCGCCTCGCCCGACGGCTACAACAGCTACCATGTGCTCGACGCGGGCGGCCGGAAGTGGCTGGTGCTCGCCCTCGACTGGCGTATCTCCGACATGGGCCTGCAGTGGGCGCAGGGCGTCATCGACGCCAACCGGACTCTGCCCGCCATCCTCACCACGCACGACCTGGCCTGGGCGGGCGACGACGGCGTGGCGGCGCTGTCGCAGTACGGGCAGCGGCTGTGGGACGGCCTCATCAAGCGCAACGACCAGATCTTCCTGACGCTCAACGGCCACTACTGGCCGCCCGGCCGCACGGTGCTGAAGAACGACGCCGGCCACGACGTCCACGTGCACATCGCCAATTACCAGGACCGCTACTACGGCGGTGCGGGCATGATCCGCCTCTACGCCTTCGACCTCGTCCGCAACGTGGTTGACGTGGAGACGCTGTCGCCCTGGCTGCTGGCCCGCGACCCAGACGAGCGCACCCCGCTGGAGGCCGAGCATCTGGAGCTGACCGGCCCCGTCGACCGCTTCAGCATCGAGATCGACTTCGACGAGCGCTTCGCCGGGTTCGCCCCGCGCCCGACGCCCCCATCCAGGCCCGCCAAGGCGGTGATGCCCAAGGGCACGGTGGCGTACTGGAGGTTCGACGCCGAGGGCCTGGCTGTGGCGGGCACGGACGGCGGGGTCGTCCCGGCCGGGACCGTCGCCCGGGACCTGACGGGCGGCGGCAACGACCTGACCATGGAGTTGCTGCACGCCAGCGCCCCCGAGACGCTCAGGTGGTCGGCCGAGCACCACGAGGGCCAGCCCGCCCACGCCAGCCTCCGCTTCGACGGCGGCAAGAGCCCGGACCGCGGGGCGGTGCTCAGGTCGGCGGCGAACGCGCCCATCAACGCCATGAAGTTCGAGTCCGGCTACACCATCGAGGCTTTCGTCAAGCTGCCTGAGCCGTTCGAGGGCGACCACGCCTGGATGGGCATCCTGAGCTGGGAGGGCCGCAGCGGCGACGCCGGCAAGTCGAGCGGCTGGTCGCCCGACGAGCCCGCGTGCAGCCTCAACCTGTCGCCCGAGCGGTTCCTGCAGTACGTCGTCTACCCCACCGACCGCGACGCCGACCCCACCTCGTGGAGCCACGCCCTCCCGGTGGGCCGCTGGATGCACGTGGCGGTGGTCAACGACGCTCACCGCACGGTGGTGTACGTGGACGGGTCGAGGATCGCCCGCAACCCGTCCCAGCCGTCGAAGGGCATCTCGACCCTTGGCCGGCCGTTCGCCATCGGCGGCACGCAGTTCGCGCTGGCGTACGGGCAGGGCTACTACGGGTGGATCGGCGACGTGCGAATCGTCGGCCGCGTGCTCAAGCCACGGGAGTTCCTGACGCCGTTCGCGTGACGGCCATCCGCGCGGCACGCCCATGGGGGTGAAACGCGCGCGGCCCCGGCGTCTTACCGGGCAGGTTGCCTTGCCGTGGAGGAACGCCCGAAGCATCCACGACTCCGCCGCCGGTGCCGCGCGCTCGCCGCGGCTCCCATGCCCTTTCCCGGACCCAGCCGTGCACCCGCGCCCATGTCGCGCGTGCTGGCCCTCACGGCGTACCTCACCGTGTTCCTCACCGTGGCGGCCTGCGGTGACAGGCACCACCGCAGCGGCCGCGAAGCCCTCGCCGGCGCCGAGCTCGGTACCCGGGCATGCCCGCTTACCTGTGGTAGCGCCTATTGACAGGTCAGGGGTTGCGTGCACATGCCGTGGATGGAGCGGCTGGAGGCGTCCGGGTCCCAGCCGGTCGCCGTGCGGCCGGTCAGGTCTGTGCCGGCCTGCGCGGCGCCGGCCACGTGCGGACTGGTGCGGACGGTGCCCGTTGCAGTGGATCAGATACTCCTGAAGCACGCGGGCCAGGTGGCGTTCATTGAGGATCAGGATCCGGTCCAGGAGTTCGCGGCGCAGGGTGCGGATGACCCGCTCGGTGTCCGCGGCAGCGTGGTGATGATTCGCAGCCCTTCAGCTGTGAAGACCTCCCGGACCGTCCAAAACCGGCAGACAGCGACAACACCACCTCGCGATAGTCGCAGCCGCTGCCCTGATCATGCAGCAAAACCCCAGCTCACAGCACGAAACCGGGTGTCCGAGCGGGACGGGACGTCCGGATCCGAAGATTCCGCAGACTCCCGGACCAGCTTGCGCGCCGGCCGGGTAGGGCGCTGCCCGAAATAAGCCGCCTGCTGCTGACCCGGCACGGCCATCACCTCGTTGTTGTAGAGCGCATCGCCGGCTCCTCTTCGCGAGGCGCGTCCTGCGACGCTCACCCGCTGTGCTGTGCCCTGCCCTTTGTGCGGGCGAATTGTGCAGCGCCCGGTGGTCATCGCCGACTGAACGTCTCAATGATCAGCGCTCTTGCTGGTCAACAACTGGATCGAGATAACGGGGCGGAAGCGATCCGTCTTCTCAGAGGAGTCAGCGCATGTTAAAGGCATGGAGAACGACCGGTGCGGCCGTGGCCGTCACAGCCGCCCTGTTCGCCGCGGCACCGTCGGCCGCGAGCGCGGATCCCCCCGCGCTGTGGGCGACCGCCGACACCGACCTCGCGGAGTCGTCCGCCGACGAGATCACCGCTCTCGATCCCGACGAGGCAGAGTGGTCGGCGAATGACGAGGAGTCCATCCTCCCCTCGGGGGAAGTGGACACGGCCCGCAATAGCACGGTCGACCCCCAGAAGGCGTGCCTCTTCAAGACCATGGGCGATTACGTGCACGTCTCCAGCTCGGCCTTCGAGGCGTCGGGGCATGGCTGGTGGGTAGAGGTCACCAAGTGCCCGCCCGGTACCCAGGCCTTGGTCACCGTCCAGTTGGAGCAGTTCATCAACGGCACCTGGACGCCCGCGGGCAGCCCCGGCAAGGACAAGGTCCGCTCTGGTGGTGGCGCCGGCAACCGGGCTACCGGGCGCGCGACATGCACGAGCGCTGCGACTACGAGATGGCGTAGTGTCGTCGACGTCGACATCATCGGCATGATGGACCCCCCGGACACGTACACCACACCCGAAAGAGATGTCAGCTGTAGGCACTAGGCGGCGACCTGGGGGCGACGTGGACACCATGCATGCGGCGCTGTACGGCGAACTCACACCACACACCCTGCGTGACCACCGCGTCGCCTCCTCCGACGCCTACAGCCTGTTCGTGGCGAGATCATCGGCCATGGGCTGGCTGGCGGGCGAGGACGCGGCCGGCCTGTGGGGCATGAACGACGCCGGCACGCCCGACCCTGGTGAGCGGGACGCGAGTGACCGCCGCTCCGGGCTCGGCCGGGTGGCCTGGTTCCAGGTGTCGGCCGATCCGGTTCCCGGCAGGCCGCTGCCGGTGCAGCCGTTCCTGACCTGCGCGGGCGATGTCGTGGCCCGGATCGGGACCTTGCGGCTGCAGGCGCTGCAGATCCTCTTGCCCGGCCGCACCATCGCCCCGTCCCTGGCAGGGGTGGGGGCGTTGCTGCAGGACGCCGAATGGTTCGCTGACTCCGATCCGGAGGCACGGACGCGGGTGCGCGTGACGGTCGACGGCGGGCAGGACCCGGCGATCCGTTCGGCGGCGCCGCTGATGCTCGCGCAACTCCGGGAGCTGCAGCAGGACGTGTTCTCCTTCACGTCGTGCTCGCCGAATGACGACGACGCCGTAATCATCCCGCCGGCCTTCATCAACGAGCTGTGGACCGGCCCGCCACGCCACCGGGCCACGTTCCTGGGCGCGCTGGCCGAGTGGTCACTGGACGCCCTGGGGTGGCTGACCGCCCTGCTCGCCGAGGTCGCGGCCGATCACGGAACCGGCTCGCCCCTGCTCATGACGGCCGCCCGCATGCCCCTGTAGACGCCTACAAGGCCGCGACCGCCCGCCCGTGCGGACCGCCGCCCGCGCCCCGAGCGCGGCAGACGTCACGCAGGCGACCCATCGTGCCCACCCTCGGCCTGGTGCAGCGCGACCTCGGGCAGCTCGCCGCGGCCGAGAAGTCCCACCGGCAGGCCCTGGACCTGCTCGGGCGGGCCGGTTCAACACGATCGTCGGGGAGATCGGCCGCCTGCACGACGTCCAGATACCCGACCCCGGTCGCAAGCTCGGCACCCTGCGCCCGCACGACGCCCGGCACATCTTCGCCTTCGGTCTGTCGCAGGTCTCCGGCCACAAGATGCTCGCCGCCGCGCTGCAAGCAGAGGTGGACGGAATCCGGCAACCTCGATGTACCACTCCGCATCTAACCCAAGCGTGGAAATGCTGAATTCGGCAGACCCTCAGCGCATCGGCGAGTACTGGCTGGCCGGACGCCTCGGCTCCGGTGGCCAGGGCGTCGTCTACGAGGCCTACGACGCCGACGGGCAACGGGTCGCGCTGAAGGCCCTGCACGCGGCCGGTGACGAGGGCAGCCGCGATCGCTTCGCCAAGGAGGCGGCCGCGGCCCGCCGGGTCGCGTCGTTCTGTACGGCCCGGGTGCTCGCCGCCGACCTGGAGGGCAGCAGGCCGTTCATCGTGTCGGAGTACGTGCCGGGCCCTAGCCTGCGGCAGGCGGTGGTGGCGGGGCGCCGGTTCGCCGGCGACAACCTGCATCGGCTGGCCACCGCGGTCGCCACCGCGATCACCGCGATCCACGAGGCCGGCGTCATCCACCGCGACCTCAAGCCGGACAACGTACTGCTAGGCACCGACGGCCCCAGGGTGATCGACTTCGGGATCGCGCGGACCCTCGACATGTCGCTGACCAAAACAGGCGAGGTGTCGGGCACGCCCAGCTACGTGGCGCCCGAGGTGTTCCTGGGTCAGCGGGCGGGCACGCCCGCCGACGTGTTCGCGTGGGGCGCGACCATGATGTTCGCGGCCACTGGCACGGATCCGTTCAACGCGGGCACCTTGGGCGGCGTGATGCACAGGGTGCTGTCGCACCACCCCGACCTCGGCGAACTGCCGCCGCGGCTGGCCGAGCTGGTCTCCGCCGCCCTCCGCAAGGACCCCGCCGACCGGCCGGCGGCCCGCGACCTGCTGCTGGCACTGGTCAGCGGCGACGGCAGCGATGTCAAAGGTCTGCTGGCGGCGGGCAGCCGAACCGCGCGGGCGGTGGCCGGGCCAGATCGCGCGGATCCGGCGCTCGGCACCATCGCCGAGGACGCCTACGGCGCCCTGGAGCCTGAGCAGCGCGAGCTGGCCGCCGAGGTGTTCCTGCGGCTCGTCGAGCTCGAAGAGGACGGCCAGGAGGTCCTCCGGTCGATCCCGTACAGCGAGCTGGTCGACGGCCGCCCCGAGCGCGAGGCGGAGGCGGTGCGGCGCGTCTTACGCGCCTTCGCGTACCTCGTGACCTCGGACGGCGACACGGTGGAACTGGTTCGTCCCGCACTGCTGCGCGTCTGGCCCCGGCTGCGGATGTGGCTGGACGACGATCGCGACGGGCTGGCCGTGGTCGGACAGATCAGCAAGGCGGCGCGGCACTGGGCCGACAACGGTAGGCGCGACGGCGACCTGCTGCAGGGCAGCCGCCTGGATCAGGCGTTGAGCTGGGCCGCCACCGGCCGCCGCCGCATGACACTGACCCCTTGCGAGCGCGACTTCCTGCAAGCCGGCGGCGAGCTGGCCAGGAAACGGGCCAGGCGCAGGCGCCTCACCACACTGGCGCTGGCGGGACTGCTGGTGGCGGCGTTCGCTGCGGGCGGCGTGGCGATGTGGCAGGGCGCGCGGGTGACCCGGCAGCGCGACGTCGCCACCGCCAAGCAGGTCGCGGCCGTGGCGGACAGCATGCGCGCGACCGATCCGGTCATGGCGATGCTGCTGAGCGTCGCCGCCTGGCGCGTCTCTCCAGAGATCGAGGCCCGCTCCAGCCTCATGGACTCCCTCAAGCAGCAGGAGACCGCGGTCTTCCACGACCCGCCGACCCAGGGCGTCGCCCACAGGGTGCTCAGCCGCGACGGCCGCACGCTGGTGAGCGTCAGCGAGGGGGGCGTGAACGTCTACGACGTCCGCACCGGCAAGCGGACTGGCGGCTGGCCGAAGCTGGGGGTGAAGGGGGAGATCTACTACGATCCGGTCCTCAGCAGGAGCGGCCGCCTGCTGGCCCAGGCGACGTTTGAGGAACTGGGCGTCTGGGATCTCACGACGGGCAGGCGAATCCTCACGCGGAAGCTGGAACCCGCCGGGGGTGGGGGCATGTACGCGCTGTTCGGCGAGCACGAGACGACCCTCCTCGTGGGCTACTTCGAAGGGCTCGAATACCTGCTGGACCTCTCCACGGGCAAGAGGCTCGGCAAGGACGTCGAAGTAGACGAGGGCGGCTCCGCGCTGATGGAAAACCTCCTCGTCGATCCGACGGGCAGGCACCTGCTGGTCAGGGCCGAGACGTTGCAGGGACGGTCGCTGCCCGGCTGGAAACGGGAGCGGCGCTACCCCGCCTGCCGTACCCGGACCGATGCGGCCGCCTTCAGCCCGGACGGCAAGGTCCTCGCCTGCGTGGGTGACGACATCGCGCTGGTGGACGCTGCCACAGGGAGTGTGCGGGTCAAGGACGAGAGCTGGTCCTGTGACCTCTGCTCGAGGTGGAACGCCCAACTGCGCCTCGGCGAACGTCACCTCGTGGCGTTCGCCGGGCGCGACCTGGAGGTGTGGCGGATTGCCGATCACCAGGAGATCCTCGATTACCGGGCCGAGGGAGACCTGGCCGACGTCCGCCTCGACCCCGACGGCAGGACCCTGCGCTATCTCATGGACGACTCCGTGGTGGGCGTCGACCTCGCCCCGTACGTCGCGTCCACGCGCGCGGGAGACGCCGTCAAGATCAAGATCAGCCAGAACGGCCGCTGGGCCGCGATCACAGCAGATGAGGCGGCACGCCTTCGTCTCATGGATCTCCGCGCCCACCGCGACGTCGCGACGTTCCCCATACTGGCCGATCAGTCGTCGGCGGTGGGCTTCGACAGGAGCGGTGATCGCATGGTCATCGCACAGATCGAGGGAAAGGTCAGCCTCATCGACCTGAGAACAAGGAAACAGGTCTGGGCGGTCCGGGCACCGGCGATCAACGTACCCCAGGAGGCGCAGTTCAGCGCCGACGGCAAAACCGTGGTCCTTTCCCTGACGGCACCTGGGAACGGACGCGACGACCCCCGCGTGGTGGTGTACGACGCCGCCACCGGAGCGAAGCTGCACGACTTCCACAGCATCTACAGCGGAGGGCCCTTGATGCAGGACGGGAGGACAATGGTCTCCGCGAGCGGGAGATTCCTTGACGTCACCAGGGGCGCTCCGGTCGGCAAGGGCTTCGACGCCTCCACCGGCCTGGCTGTGAGCAGCAAGGGGGTCATCGCGGTCAGCCTGGACGGGACGGGCCGGGTCGCACTGTGGAACGCCGACGGACCAACGCCGATCCGGCCGGTCCTACCCCGCGCCGGCGGGGCGGTTACCATCCTGGAGTTCTCTCCCGACGGCAGCACCCTCGCCGGCATGGGCGATGGGGGGACGATCCAGCTGTGGGACCCCGGCGCCAGGCGGCGGATCGGCGGCGCCTTCGACCTGAACGCGGTCGACGGCCCCGACTCTGTGGAATTCAGCGCGGACGGTCGGACCGTGTACGCCGCGGCGGGCGGCAGGATTTACGAGCTCCCCGTGGACCCCGAGCGGGTGGTGGCGGCCGTGTGCCGGCGCGCCGGGACCACCCTGTCGGAGAGCGACTGGGCACGATACCTACCGGATGTGCCTTACAGGCGTGTCTGCTAGCGCCCGAAATTCGTCGGCAACATTTAGCGAGGGATTCGAGGATATCTTCGGCGGTCTTGGTCCAGACGAACGGCTTAGGGTCGTCGTTCCACTGATCCATCCAGTCGCGGATGTCCCTCTCCAGCGCTCCTGCAGGTCTTGTGCGAGGACGAGGTCTCCCGCCGCGACACCATGACCATGCAGGGGTCCCGGTAGTAGTGGCGCAGGATCCAACGGATACGCCGCTCACCTGCCGCTTATGCAGAGGTCTCAGCCTGACAGGCCAGACCTGAGCCCTGCCCGTTTATGCAGCCAGAGGCATATCCGTTGGATTTCCGGCCGGAAGCTACGGGGACCCCGAGGATGGCAGACCCGAGACCGCCAGGCCCGCCACCATCGTCGTGATCTTCATTGCTTGCATCGGGCAAATAACGGAGCATCTGCTCTAGAATCATGTATCTTTGGGGACGCCATTCGACGGAGTTCGATACGACACGGCTGAACGCCGGAGAGGAGACATCATGATTGGTCTCGTCGATCGTCTGCTGGCACGGGTCGCGCACAAGGCGACCGTGGAGGCAGGCTGCAGCTACAGGTACTACTGCATCGGCAACTACATGTATCAGGAGATGTGCTGCCTGGACCAGCCGTGCCAGGTGACCAAGGTCGGCAAGTGCATATGAGGTAGTCGGGTTGCTGTCCGGCGGGCGGTGGTCCCCCACCGCCCGCCGATCGGTGGGGGTGGGCGGATGGAGTACGTGCGGATCGGATGCGTTTTCCTGGTTGGCCTGGTCTTCGCGGTCACGGCGGTGTCGAAACTGCGAGACTTTCAGGGGTTCGCCCGGTCGCTCCCCGGGCTTGTCCCTGTCTCCGGCAAGGCCGTCAGGCCGCTGGCCGCAGTGGTGGTGGCACTGGAGGCGCTGGTCTCGATCCTGGTCGCGGCGCCGACGGCCCGGCCGTACGGCCTCGCGCTCGCCTGCGGGCTGCTCGTCACGTTCACTGCGGCAATCGCTTCCGCGTTGAGGAGAGGGCAGCGCGCCCCGTGCCGCTGCTTCGGCACGTCCCTCGCACCCCTGAGCGCCCGCCACCTCGTCCGCAACAACCTCCTGATCGCCGCCGCCACGCTTGCCGCGCTCTTGCCCGATGGCTCGCCGGTGCTCGCCGGGACGGCCATGGCACTGGGCGCAGGCTTGATCGGAACGATCTTGATCGCCTCCTTCGACGACATCGTCGATCTCTTCGCTAGGAACACCTAATGCCCTTCTTGACCGCAGCGGTCGTGATCATCGGCCTGCTGTCCGTGTTCAACCTGCTGCTCACCGTCGCTCTCATCCGCCGGACGAGGCAGACGAACGAGAGTGCCGCCGCGACGGCCGGTCCCCCCATCGCGTTGCGGCCAGGCTCGCCTGTCGGTGAGTTCGCCGCCGAGTCCGTCGACGGGGAGGCGGTGTCCCACGACACGGTCACCGGTCTTGTCGGGTTCTTCTCCGCGGGATGCGTGCCCTGCCACCGGCTCCTGCCCCGCTTCGCCGAGCACGCCTGCGCCGTGGGACGGGAGAACGTGGTGGCGGTGGTCGCAGGGGACGACCCGGAAGCGGTCGCCGTGCTCAAGCCGGTGGCGCGCGTGATCGTGGAGGATTACGACGGCCCGGTGGCCCGTGCGTTCCAGAACACCTGGACCCCGGCGGTCTACCTGATCGGTTCCGATCACCGCGTCGTCGCCGCGGGTGGCCGTCTGGAGGACCTCTCCATCGCGTCGTCGGCATGATCGCTCACGGGGCGATCCGGCAGAGCGGGATCCGTGAGCTGACCTCGGCCGCCGCGGCAGCCCTGTCACTGACCTGGCGGTCGGCGCCTGGAGGGGTCATCGGCCAGGTCATCATGACAGTCGCCGAGGCCGCGGCCCCCGTCGCCACCGCGTGGCTCACCAAATCCGTCCTCGACCGGCTGGCCACCCCGGACGGCGCGGTCGCCGGACTCGCGCTCGGGCTGGCCGCGGCGGGTCTGGCCGCCGCGGCGCTGCCGGGGATCGGCCGCTACCTGCGCGCGCAGACCGGCCGCCGGGCCGGGGTGGAGGCGACCGACAGGCTGTTCGCGGAGGCCGAGCGGCAGGTCGGGCTGCGGCGTTTCGAGGATCCGGTCTTCCTCGACCGCTTACGCCTGGCCCAGGAGGGGGCCGGGACCACCGGTGACCTCGTCAACGGCATCTGCGGCAGCCTGCACGGCATCCTGTCCCTCGCCGGATTCGTGGGCTCGCTGCTCATCCTCAGCCCCGCCATGACGGCGCTCGTGGTGCTGGCCGCCATCCCCGTGCTCGTCGCCGAACTGCTGTTGTCGCGGAGACGGGCCGCCGTGCAGTGGGACATCGAGCCCATCCACCGGCGCGAGTTCTTCTACGGTCGTCTGCTCACCGGCGTCCAGGCCGCCACGGAGATCCGGCTGTTCGGCATCGGCGCGTTCCTGCGTGCCCGGATGATGGCGGACCGGCGCGAAGCGAACGCCGCGGAAACCCGGATGGACCGCCGCGAACTGGTCGCCCAAGGCGGTCTTACCGTGCTGAGCGCGGTGGTCTCTGGTACCGGGCTGTGGTGGGCGATCACGGCCGCCCGCGGCGGATCGCTGAGCGTCGGCGACGTCGCCATGTTCGTCGCGGCCGTCGGCGGCGTGCAGGCCGGGCTGAACACGCTCATCTCCTCGGTCGCCTCCGCCCACCAGCGGCTGCTCACCTTCTCGCACTACGTCGCGGTGACCAGGGCCGAGCCGGACCTGCCGAGCGTCGACGAAGGCACGGCTCTCGCCCTGAGCCGGGGCATCCAGCTGCAGGACGTGTGGTTCCGCTACAGCGATGACCACCCCTGGGTGCTGCGCGGGATCGATCTGACGGTTCCACAGGGCCGGTCGGTGGCCCTCGTCGGGCTGAACGGCGCGGGCAAGAGCACCCTCATCAAGCTGCTGTGCCGCATGTACGACCCGACGCGCGGCCGGATCCTGTGGGACGGCGTGGACCTGCGAGACATCCCTCCCGCCGCGCTCCGCGAACGGATCAGCGCCGTGTTCCAGGACCACATGAACTACGACATGACCGCCGCCGAGAACATCGGACTCGGGGACCTACCCGCTCTGGGCGACCCGGCCCGCATCAGGGAGGCGGCCGTCCGCGCCGGCGTGCACGAGACGCTCTCCGAGCTTCCGCGTGGGTACGACACCCTGCTCACGCGCATCTTCTTCTCCGAGGCCGACAAGGGCAACGCCGAGACGGGCGTGGTGCTGTCCGGCGGGCAGTGGCAGCGTCTCGCGCTGGCCAGGGCCCTCGTCCGCGACGGCAGGGACCTGATGATCCTCGACGAGCCCAGCTCCGGCCTGGACCCGGAGGCCGAGCACGAGGTTCATACCCGTATCAGGGAGCATCGCGCCCGCCGTACGAGCCTGCTCATCTCCCACAGGCTCAGTGCCGTACGGGACGCCGATCTCATCGCTGTGCTGCACGACGGGCGGATCGCCGAGCAGGGACCGCACGAGGCGCTGATGGAGGCGGACGGTCACTACGCCCGACTGTTCCGGCTCCAGGCCGCGGGATACCAGGAGGCGCGGTGAAGCGGGGCGCGCTGCTGCTCCCGGCGTGCGGCGCGCTGGCGCTGGGAGCCTCGCTGTGGTGGATCCGCCGGAACTATCTGGTCGCCACCGTCGAGGGGCGGAGTATGGAGCCGTCCTTCCGCTCCGGCGACAGGCTACTCGTGCGCAGGGCCAGCCGGGTTCGCGTCGGCCAGGTCGTGGTCGTCCGGATCCCCGACCCTCCCGTGGTGTACGAGCCGCCACCGGGTCTTGAACTGGGCCTTGAACTGGTCCCCAAGGCGGAGGCGCCGAAGCGGGATCGTCCCGGCCGGCGACTGCTCATCAAGCGGGCGGTCGCGGTGGCCGGCGACCCCGTGCCGAGAGAACGCTTCCCGGCGCTGCGCGACGTCCCGGAGACCGTAGTGCCCCCGCGTACTCTCGTCGTGCTGAGCGACAATCCGGCCGCCGGCTGGGACTCCCGGGCCTTCGGCTTCGTCCGGGGCGACCAGTTGGTCGGCGTCATGGTGCGCCGCCTGACGCCACTGTGACCGCCGCCGAATGACAGCTGCCGGGCCGCTCCCCCACACCGCCGGCGGCACCCTCGTGGAAAAGTATGGGACTCGTGCGCTCGGCCCGCCCAGCCCACTCCCCTGCGGTCCTGGGTGAAGCAGAGCATCAGCGTTCGAGCGCTGTCGGACCACCTGGTGTGCCGCCGATGCGAATCTCGCTGCGGTGCTCTGATCTCCGGCCAGGAGGTTGGCCTGCCGATCTTGTGGGCGTGAGAGCCGACCCGGTTGTCGTTGCGCGTATGTGTTCCGGCCTCAACCGCTGTGTCCGGGCCTCAGCCGCGCAGCAGTTCCTCCCGTCTGGCCAGCAGCCGCTTACGCTCGGCGGACAGCTCGGCGTGGCGGGCCTGCAGGCGAGCGCCCACGTCCCGAACCCATTGGGTGGTCTTTGCAACCTCGGCACGGGTGTTCTCGATGCGCTGATGCTTGATCACGTCGGTGATGATGTTGTCGAAGAACGTGTCGACGAACCACCGCGTGTCCACCTGCGGCAGGTGAGGACGTGCGGAAACGCCCACGTCGGCCAGCTCGCGGGAGAAGACGTCCAGGGCCCGCTGGGCGCGCCAGGCAGCCTCGTCAGCGGCGCTCAGCCGGTTGTGCTCAATGGAGTCGGCGATCAGGCCGCCGCCGAACATGTCCCAGGTGGAGGCGTTCCTGGCCGAGTTCAGATGACGCAGCACATGGCCCAGCGCGTCATGTGCGGCCCGCCCGGCCCGGTGGGCCTCCGCGTGCTCACGCACGTCCGCCGTCACACGGTCGAGGGTGGCACCGAGGTCGGCCAACTCCCTGGCACGGGCATCACCGCCGCTGATGAGCTGCCGCTCCTTCTCGGCCAGCAACTCCGCGTACTCCTTCGGGGCCGTCGCGAGTCCGGCCAGCTCGTCCTCGGCCGCACGCGCGTCCGCCTCAAGCCGGGACAGGCGGGCGCGGTGGCCGTCGACCCGCTGCCTGGCGGCGGCCGCCTCGGCGCGCTCGCGGTCCAGCCGCTCCTCGCGGTTGCCCAGCAGGCGGGCCAGGACGGCGGATAATCCGCCTTCCAAGCGGGTGACGTCGTCCTCCTCCAGGGACAACTCCAGCTCCAGGTCGGCCAGAGTGCGGTGGGCTTGCTGGATCTGCTCTGCGGTGGCCTCACGCAGCCGCCGCAGGTGGTCGGCCTGGTGCATGCGGGCAGCTGCGTCGCGCAACCGCTCATCAAGATCTGGTGAAGTGGTCACACCTCGCAGGACGAACAAGACACTCCGGATGTTCCACCGACCGGCCCTGGCCGCTGAGCCGGCGTTCTGATCGGTGGCGGTGGTCAGGTTGAGGCGAGTTTCGCGGCCGGATGTGACGATGCGGAATCGATCATGTCGATTGTGTTGATCGTCCGTTAAGGGCCCGCGTCAGCGTGACCACGTTCGTGAAAGGCCACGACCTACGGCGCCCTTGTCCTCTGTGGGAGACGGCCTGGACGGCGGCATACCGTGATGGCCGACAGCGACGCGATGTTGGAACACCCGCCACCAGCAGAACCTGATCGACCTGGCCGAGCTGTAGCTGGACCCGGTCGGCCGGGCCCGCCAGGTGCGCGCCCGGGAGGCGCTGTGGGTGTACGCCGACGCGATGTGGGACGCGGCCAAGGCCGCCAAAGCCCGGTCCCGCGGTGTGGAATGACGAGGTGCGGTCTATCGCGGCCGGTGCGGTGAGCCGAAGACGTTCTCCTGACGCGCCGACCGCGATCTGATGTGGTAGCGCTTGCCGCGCAGGGCCACGAGGGCGAATCCGACCGGCAGGACCAGCAGCGCCAGGGAAGGGCCGAGGACAAAGATCCCCGCAGCCGCGTCGTGTCCCCCGGAGGGCAGTACCCAGGCGAGCACCTGCCCGGCCGCCAAGGCGATGAGCCAGCCCGACGTCGCGGTGCGCCCGGGCGCAGGCAGCTTCGCCAGGCGGCTGGCCAATGCCCCAATGGGCAACGCGAGCAGCAGGTAGAGGGGCATCAGCGCGGGCGTCAACCAGAGCAGCTCGGGAATCTCGCCGGCCAAAGCGATAGCCGCCAAGACCGACACGGTCGCCGCCATGCCGGCCGCGAATCCCCGGACGACCCCGGCACCGCAGACCGATCGACATGTCATGATCAGTGCCATGGCTCCACAGTACTCCGCATACCTGACGGCGATCAGGTGGGTCGGGATCCTCTCACGCATGTGAAGAAGACCAGTACCAGGCCGGCGGGTCGTGGGATACATTCCCGGCAGCCGTGCGAATGTTCCGTTCAGTCACGGGAACTGCGGCGCCGTACGAGCGCATCGCTGATCTGCCGTACCGCTTCGAGCTCGGGCGCCACCCAGCGCAGGCCGGTGTCCTTCACTTCCGCCGGCTCGGCGATCACCTGCGGCAACGGCTCCTCATCCAGACCAGACGTCCACGTCGCCGGGTCCGGCCGCCCCGGCAGGTGCCGGAACCGATTGTTACGTTCTTCGCTGCTCATGTCAGAGATGACGACCCTAACCCTCTCGAAGTTCCTCGCCGAATCGTGCATTCCGCCACACCAGCGGTCCTGACTTCTGTTCGGTTAGGGGCCAAATAGCGGCTGAACAGCGAAATGGCGGCAGTTTTCGGCAGGCGCAGTTCAAGCGCCATGTGCGTACTCGTGCAGGACTCCCCCGAGCCGCGCTCGTCGGCGTACATTCAAATCGACGATTCTGGCCGCTTCATGACGGCTCGAATCCATTCCCGACAGCCGGCGCTGCCGCTTGCGCACCTGCTGGGGATCGAAGCTGCCCGCCACGTCGCGCGGCACCCGCACCTCCACCGGGCCGACGTTGGTCACCACAGTCTTGGCGCGGTTGCCGTCGCGGCTATTCCGCTATTCTTCCCGGTCAGTCGTGCCGGTCGTAGCCGAGCCGATCGGTGATCTCGCCTTCCAGCGGGGGCCCCAGCACCCGCCACCGCGGGTCCGCGGTCACGTCGAGACGGCCGTGCGCGACCACTGCTGATTGGTGCCGGTGTTGCACGGATACTGCTTGAGGATCACGCCATCCGCAGTCGATGCGGACGGTACGTCCACGCATTTGCTGCTGTGTCGTGCCCGGAGCTGGAAGTAGCTGCCGTTGGCGACCATCTGGAACTGCTGGTTGGTGCCGGTGCCGCAGGTGTACTGGATGAGCTCGGCCCCGTCGGCGGTTGAAGCGCTCACCACATCAAGGCACTTTCCGCTGTGACGGCTGATGATGCGCCAGTAGCCGCTGCCGGCGTCCTGGAACTGCCACTGCTGCCATGCGTTGCCGCCGTACGTGTATTGGCCGACGCGCGCACCGTTGTCGGTGTTCGGTTGCTGGACGTCCATGGCCTTGCCGCTGTGGCGCGCGTTGATCGTGTAGACCGTCGGCGGAGGGGTGGGGTCGCCGATGGTGTCGCCCCAGCCATATCGGATCCGGTCAGCGCCGGAGGCGTTGCGGACGGTCAAGTTGAGATTGGTGCCGCTGCCGCTCAGGGCGAACATCGAGTAGTAGTCGTAGCCGAGGCTTTCGGTTGGCTTGCCGCCGAGAGCGGGCCAGTAGGTGCCGCCCATTTGGTTGTCGCGCATGACTTGGGCCATGGCGCGGATATGGCGCACGAAGTTGTCGGTGCTGTTTGGGTCGCCGTAGTTGAGGCCGGTGGACATCGGTGCGCCGAACTCGGTCGCGACCGCGCGGGAGGCGCAGTTGCCCAGCCGCGTCTGAATGTGGGTTCGGAAGGCGTCGTAGGTCATCGCGCTGTAGAAGAAGGCGTAATGGTGGAAGGACAGCAGCGTCGAGTTGAAGCGGCTGTCGTTGCAGACGTCCCGCAGGTCCTGGCTGTAGCCGGTGCCACCGATGAGCACCCGTCCGGGCACTGCCGAGGTGTGGTAGCTGAGCCAGTTCGCTGCGACGTCGCGCCAGTCCGCCGAGGTGTAGCCGTGCGGCTCGTTCATCGGCTCGAAGTAGACGTTGCTGTTCGAGCCGTAGGTGTTGGTCACGCTGGACCACATCGTGTTCCATGCGGCGAGGTTCGTGATCTTGCCGCCGGAGGCGGCGCCGTCCTCCCAATAGGCGAGGATGACCTTGAAGCCACGGGCAGTGGCGGCGTCAATGGCTCCGCGGTAGGCGTTCCACCAGGTCGTGTTGGCCACAGTGTGAGTGTTGATAGGCAGCCGGACGGTGTTGACCCCCATGGTGGAGGCCATGTCGTCGTAGAGGGCGTTGGCCTTGGCCCGTACTGTCGCGTTGCTGTCGGACTGGCTCAGGCCCTGCACGACGAGCGTACCGGTGCTGAAGTTGTCACCCAGCACGGCCCAGTTCATGCCTCGGAATTGGCTGGTGGCGGCATTGGCCGGCGGCGCGGGAATGACGAGGCTTGCCACTGCGGCGAGCGCGGTCACCACGAGAGCGACCAGCGACCAGCGCAACGACCGGGTGCTCCGCGACGGTCCTGAGGAGTAAGCGTCGGACGCCTTGGTCGGTGTCATGAAACTCCCATCACTAGATCTGAGTTCCTGGGCCTGTGAAGATCATGTTGCTGACGTACGTCCGAGCCGCATCGTGCTGCTCCAGGAGCAGGGCCGGCGGCTCCCCGGCCCGGGCCGCACCGATCGCTGTGCGACGCTCCCTGCCACCGGAGGAATCAGCTGGTGATCCGGAAAGTGGCGTCCGCCCGATCGGTGGCCGTGCTGATCGGATCCAGGCGAAGCAGGTAGTTGGAATGGCGGATGTACCGGTCCGGGAAGTTGTAGGACTGGAACGACGCCGCCGAGGAGTCGGCCAGGCCCGCCACCCGGCGGAAGGTCGCGTCCCCGCGGAAGGTGGCGGTGCCGTCATACTTGGCCAGAACGAAGTCGTAGTCGTAGTGCCGCAGGTACCAGCCGGGGAAGTTCGACGACTCAAGCGACACGCCCGCCGGATCGGCCAGGCCCGGCACGATACGCCACTGCGAGTCGGCGAGCGGGCTCACGTTCGGGTCGATACGGACATCGAAGTTGCTGTGCCGCAAGTAGCGGTCGGGGAAGTTGACCGACTGCAGGCGCCGGGTACCGGCCGAGGCGGGGCCACCCCACTTGGCCTGCAGCGCGGTGAGCTGCGCCTGGGTGATGCCAATGATCGAACCGTGCCGTTTGCGGCTGGCGCCGAGCGCGTATTCCGAGGCGATGCGGACGCGGTAGCCGCTGGGAGCGGCGAGATTGGTCGTGGTCAGCGGAAGGTAGCCGCGGCCGGCGGCGTACTGGTCGACCCACAGGCCCCACTCGTCGCGGCCGTTGTACTGGTGCAGGATCGGGCCCTCGACCTGCGCGCCCGTGTAGCCGAGGTGGGAGATGTCGCCGAGCCGGGTCCAGCCGGTGAGGATCTGGTTGCTGCCCTCGATCGTGATCTGACCGTCGCCGGACGCGCGGATGTAGCGGTAGCCGCCGACGCTGCCGGGGATCTCCAGGACCTGCGTGTCGATGATGCCCTGGGTGCCCGGCCGGTCGATGTAGAGTTGCGCGGCGGTGAACGTGCGGAAGTCGCGGGTGCGGGAGTAATAGATGCGGGCTTTGTCGACGCCGTTCCGCGGCGAGATCGTCGCCCAGTAGACGACGTAGTCGCCGCTCGCCGGGTCGTAGATCGCCTCGGGCGCCCACGCGCAGCCGACGTCGGGGATGGTCCCGGCGACGTTCACCAGGCGCGGCGCCGACCAGGTGACGAGGTCAGGTGACTCCCATACGACGAGCGAGGTGCTGCCATCGTGCTGGGCGACGTCCCAGCCCTTGCCGGCGGCGATACGCAGGTCGGTGGCGATCAGATAGAACCGGTCGCCGGACGGCGCACGGACGATGGCGGGGTCGCGGACGCCGAGTTCTCCGATGCTGGAGGTAAGCACCGGCAGCGAACTGTTGAGATCGGTCCAGTGCAGGCCGTCGGCGCTGGTGGCGAAGTAGATCTGCTCGCCGTTGACGCTCTCGCCGGTGAAGTGCGCCATCAGATAGGCGGTGTAGGGGGCCGCGGCCTTGGCAGGGCGTTCGAGAACGGTGAGGCCGAGGGCGAGCAGCAGGGCGCCGGCCAGGCCGATCAGCGCCGTTCGCCGTAAGAGGTGTGTCATGGTCACTCCGAAGGTGCGGTGGGGTCAGGAGGAGGTGCGGGTCCACTGCTGGTTGGTGCCGCTACCGCAGGTGTACTGCTGTCGGCTCCGTCGGCGGTCGAGGCGCCGGACACGTCCCGGCATTTGCCGCTGTGTCGGGCCGTGGTCCGGTACGACGGCGTGGCGCCTGAGCCCGTGATCACACCGGTGGAGACCTCGATCGTGGTCTGCGAGTGCCAGCTCAGGCTCATGCTCGTCGCGGACGGGAACGTGATCGGCAGCCGCACGTACTGCGAGCCGTTCACGCGGCCGCCCCGCGCGCGCCCGCCGGTCGCCCATGTAGAGACTTGTCGTCGAGATGCCCTGCACCGGCTGGATGTAGGCGGGCGCGTCGCCTACGTTGGTCCACCCGGTCCACGGGCCGGAGACGCCGGCGGCCGTGGCGTACCTCGCTTGATCGGGGCTCCATCCGGCAGCCACGCCGGAGCTGACCACCAGGTGGAGGGCGGAGTCGCCGGACTGGTTCGGACGCTGAGGCCGGCGGTGCGGCCGTGCCGGCGGCAACCGAGCTCAACAGGACCACGACTGGCGCGGTGAGCTTTGGGCGCAGGGACACGGGACCACCCTCCGGAATCTGCGGCAGGAACATTTGTTAGCGTTAACAAAGAGCTGCGAGTCCCACGAAGAGCCTGAGACAGGATCCCCCTGTGGGAGCTGGGACGACCGGATAGCGCGCGACGTTTGAGGCGTCTTGCCGCAGAGCGTTTACGTAGCCATCTGACTTGTCAAGAGGCGGCCGAGAAAAGGGGGAATGCGCTTTCCGTACACCAACGCGGGCAATGGACCAATCTGACGTGATCACTCAAATGGTGGGCGCCTCGACGTTGTGCCTGGAGATAATGTCATCCACCCAGGTCATGGACCTTGCAGGACTTCTCCGGGCGTGCGCGATCTCCGGTCACCAGGAGGGGGAACATGTGCGGCAGGATGATCGGTCGTGATCCTTCGCCTGGCCTGTCTCGCCGTCACGAACACCTTCGCCGCGCCACGGTTGCCGCCGATGGGAGACCGAGACAACGATGCCGAGATTCTCGCCCTGCGTCACCAGATCACAGACGTCGGGTTACGGCGTACACCGTGGACAAGAGCACGAAAGATGCTCTCAGGCAACCCGGATCAGCCGCTCACCGATCTGAGGAGCTACCCGATCCCACATGGCGACGGCCAGCGCTGGCGATGATTCGTGTTCTTGAGCCCCACATGGCCGCAGTTGTCGTTGTACTGGCCGTCATCGGCATCCTCGATCACCGATCGGCCGCACGAGACGAGACCTGAACAGACGTGCCACAGCCTCGTATTTACGAGCGGGACACCATGCCGGGGCGCCGCCGGTCGGCAGGGGCTCGGTGTCAGGGCGTCCTATCAGAAGAGCTTGTCGATCGTGATGGGCAGCGAGCGGATGCGCCTGCTGGTGGCGTGGTGGACCGCGTTGGCGATGGCGGCACCCATACCGACGAGGCCGATCTCGCCGACGCCTTTGACCCCGACGGGGTTGAACCTGTCGGGCCGGCCGACGAAGCTCACCTGCATGTCGGGGATGTCGGCGTTGACGGGATCAGATAGTCGCCGAAGGTGGCGTTGGCGATGCGCCCGGATCCCGGATCGGTGACCGTCTCCTCGAACATGGCCATGCCGCACCGGCCGGGTGCAGATCGCCGCGATCACGTGCCACCAGCCTGGCCCGGATCAGCCCCAGGAGGCGCACCCCTGTTGTATCGGCTGCATGTCTACCACGGCCGAACGGGCGAGCCGAAGAACTTCGCCTGAAGCGACTACCGCGATCTGCCAATGGCCGCACACGCCTACCTGCGTCCCGCTCATTGGGGCATCTGGTCGGTGCTCGAGACCAGATCACTGGCCAACCTCGTCGTCGCGGACCTGACCCAGCTCGTCCGCATCAGCAAGCGCGGCCGAAAAGCTGCAATACCGGTCCTACCTGCTCAACGGCTGCCTGACCGCCACCGAACTACGCTTCACACCACCAACCCGAGCGCCCGGCATCACGAATTAATCCTCAATACGCCTCGCAAGCTCGGCTTCCCTCGAGCGTCGCGGACCTTGACACCAACCTACAGAAACCGTAGACCAAAGATCGCTAAGCGGCGCTAAAGTGTCTGGAGGTGAATGCCAGCAACCCGACCGACACAAGCAGGGCCCCGTTCGCGGTGGCCGCAATTACTGGACCTGCGATCTCTCCCAGCATCCCAAAACCACTTACCGAAGATATTACGCCCAGACTTTGCGCCAGAGTTATCATCGCAGAGATCCTGGACGTATGTGATTCCGGCGCCGACTGAATGACCAAGGGGGCCAAATGAATAGCGGCAATGCCATATCCCAATCCCACCAAAGCCGCAGAGGTAAGCGCAAGCGGCATGACAGGCGAGATGGAAAGTATCACGGCGCCGACCCCGGTGATAGTAATACCAGCGGCCGAGGCGATACCAGGCCTCCGAGAGGCGCCGTAGCGTGATGTAATCAATGCCACCACGAAAAAAACCACGTCCTGGGCCCCAAGCAGCCATCCGACTTCGTGAGGGCTCCAACCGCGCATTCGAGCCAGAAGTGGCACAAAGAGTATGGTAATCGGTGCGATAAAGGCCGCACCGCCAGCCATCACCGACAATCCGATCCGTAGGAGAGGAACCTTTGCCGCAAGCTTCAAGCCGTCGCTCGCCTCATGGATCAGCCCTGCACTCTTTCCTTTTCCAGGCGGCTCGAATGGCGGACGTACGAACGTCAGGACGATAAGCGTCAGGACGAAGCTGGAAGCATTCACAATCGCCGCGCCAGAAATTCCAAACCCAACGGTGAGGACTCCGCCCAGCGGTGCACCGACAAACCCTGCCACCTGACGACCGGCCTGCTGAACAGCCAGCGCTCTGGACAGTTGTTCCGGTGCCACCAAACGACGCATTATCGATGTGACCGAAGGGAGATGAAATGCATTGATCAGCCCGGTGATCAGACTGAATGCCGCCAACAGCCACACTTGCGTACCGAAAACGGTGGCAGCAGCGGCCAAAAGCAGCGAGTTCAGTGTCATGGCGCAAAGGGTGAACCCCATGACTCGCCGAGGACCCGCTCGATCAGCGAGAGCGCCTCCGACCAGTAGCAGGCTTGCCTGCGGCAAGATTCCGGCAGTCAGGGTAATGCCGGCAGCCGCTCCACCGTGCGCAGTCGCCGCCCAGGCGAGAGCCACGGTGAAAGATATACTTCCTGTCGTGGACACCATGGCGGCACAAAGCCATACTTTGGCACGGAAGGGGATCCCAGGCTTTATCTCGGTATTTGAACTACCTGACATGACGAGCCGGCTTGATTGTTGATACGAGTTCGCGCCCCGCAGCCGTCAAAGGCAGCTCGTTCTGCACGGTCGTGTACGCAGCCTCCAGGTCCTGCATCGCACGCTCGGCTCTCTCGGTTATCGCACGCGTACCCAGTCGTGCATGCCAGTCGCACAGGCGTGCCAGGACAAAGAGCTGATGGAGTAGCCCAGCAGCGGGCCGGGGGTCTTCGCGTAATGGTGTTCGATATAGCCTGCCGTCGTCGTCCTCTAGGCACGTCGTGCTCGCCAGAATTCCATTGAGCCGAACGTGTGACGACTCATGGATGATCTCCTCGGCGAGGCCGGTCACATTCGAAAGGTCGTCAGCTCGTAAGCAGATCAGGCCGTGTGTGCAGATGTCCGCGAAGCCGATGGCATTTCCGGCGGTGAAGAACGATAGACAGGTAACCGTCGTCCGAATTTCTTCGAGCATGGCCGGCCAGTGGTCGACGATAAGCCCATGAGCTTGCCTTAGGAAACCATAACAACTCAGCTGCTCGGGCGTATGGAAGACCAGCGTCTCCACATCTCCCGCCTGTCGGGCTATACTTATGTGTCGCTCAATGGTCGGTGCGATCACTGTTTCTTCTAGCGGAGTCAGATCAACCGCGAATCCGACCCTCTCTGCCACGTCGCCGGCGCGTCGGCGGCTTTCTTGAACCGTCCCGAGCAAGTCACTCTTCGAAAGCGTTAGGGGAGCACCGTTTGCCTTCGCCCATGCCAAAGCGAAAGCAGCGGGGTGGGAGAGATCCCCGCCAAGTTCCCGTTCGAGCTCGACGGCGTCGCACTTCAATATTTCCGGTAGCTCTGACCCGAGGAACTGGGAGAGCGCAGCTCTCTCGAGCTGTGCCCTCCCAGGATCGGGCTGCCAATGCAGCTCCATTGGTTGCCTCAGCCGCCGAAAACGTTACCCATGGCTCTCTGCTCGGCGAGTGGGACTTCGGGAAGCTTCGGCACGGTCAGCTTCGGCTCGTCTTTCATTTCTTTTCCTCCAGCTTCTTCGTTCGCCTGTCGGAGCGATTCACGTGCACCTTGGCGACGGAAGGACAAGGCTCCGTCAATCTACAGCTGCCCTCTTGATCGATTTCTGTCAACCAGCGGGCTACCTCATCGACAAGAGCCTGCGCATTCACGCAGCAATCAGCAAGTCCATCGCAGCCAAACTTGAGAGAACCGTCCACCTTATACAATTTCTAAGGCAAATTGATTCTGATCTGCCGGCACCCCAAACAACAATCCCACATCCGCAACACCTGTTTCGTTTTCCGGATATCATTCGACGGCGTATGAAGTGATCGTCGCCACCTTCAGCGGTGGCGGGGTTGGCTGCGCTCGAGTGTGAACGAGTCGTCGTCGCGGACCACCGTGGCCAGGTGCTGGTCGTCCCATCACGGCTCTTCGAAGTTGAGCGGGGTCGAGGTGTCCTCGACTCTTTCGGGAAATGCATGCGAATCAGACGCCGGGACGGGCCGGTACTGTCAGACCGTCCGGGTCCGGCAATCGAGTCCGGAAGGTGTAACGCGAGTGAACCGGTGAGCGACGCCCCCGAAAGAGTCGAGCCTGCCCGACGCAACACCCGATCCCAACGCATCCTGGACAGGATCTGGATGGGCAGATCACGCAATGACCATGCCAAGCGCCCGCATCAGCGACGATCAAGATGTCGGGGTCACCGGGCTGCCAATGCCCGGCTGCCATGAGCCGCTCGACCACCTCGCGCAACTGGGCGCCGGTCACCGCGGGGAGGTCATCCCCAGGAGCTAAAACGGAAGATCAAGTCGGTGACCCGCCGGTTGTCACATCTGAGCTACAGGGAAACATTGATACGTATCAACTACATCCAGCGGGATGAGCCAACCGCACTCCACGGGGATGGCAACCCATCGCCTTCGACGGGGTCAAACTGTTCAAGATCGCATCGGTCCCGGTAACCCGATAGCGATATCGAGGCAGCAAGATCCCGTCAACCTGGCCGATAGTCCTGAACACACCTTCCCGACGGCAGTGCGGTGAGAGTCGCGTAACGGGCTAATCCACCCCAACTTGGTGATACACGTAACCGGCAATCAATCACAGACGTCGCACTTCAGATGCCCTCTCAAGGTTGTGGTCCGCGTCAGGGCTGGGTGGGGAGGCGGGATCGGGCCCCTCGGCGAACCAGGTCGCCCAGCAGAAGGTAAACGCGCACAGAACCAGGGTTTGGTAACAGCGGATGGCCAGGTCGGCGGGCGGGTGCAGGACTCGGCCACGCGTGGGCCGCCGGGGCGGGGCAAGTTGGTGACCAGGTACCAGGTGGCCTCGTCCGGCAGGGTGGCCGGGTCGAAGGTGGCGATCACCAGCCGGATGGTTCCCATTCGGTCCCCAAAATTCCAGACTCGCCTCGGCCACCCACCAGGTCTCGACATGCCCATCGCGGAAGCGCCGCTGCGCCGCCGTCCAGTCGCCGGGCGCCTCCGGTCCGTCCCAGGCAAGCATGGCGGCGGCGTCGCGGGGGGTAGGCATCGGCGTCATAAGCCCATGTGCCGTGCTTGGGGCGCACCGCCACCACCCAGCTCCAAGCCCGCCGTGCGCAGTTCGCCACGGAAATCGTCCAGATCACCATGGGCGCAGTCGGCCAACACGGCGCGAAAGGCCATCCCCGCCACGACGGCTCGCCTTGCCGGCTCCACGGCAATCTGCCACTGGGTGCGGAAGGCCGCATCGTTCTTCCCCCGCGCGAAGTAGCAGGCCGGCGTATCGAGCCGGGCATGCAACGAACAGCGGACTCACTCATCGGCCCACAGCGTGGTCACCGTGACGATGCCGCTGTCGGTCTTGCCGTACCGGCCCAGCCGTTGGCGGCCCACGTGCGCAGTGGCGGTGCCGTCTTTGCGGCGCCCACTGTCACCGATCACCAGCACCCCGCCCGTGTGCGGCGCGATCGCACGCTGAGCCAGCAGCAACTCCAGCCGCCGGGTACGGAAGGCCTGCACAATGCCTCTATCCGCGCACATCTTGATCCAACGAACTACCGCGAGTCATCCAGCGCCAGCCGTCAACGGCCACTCATCTCTGACCTGCAGGCCGGCACAGGATCACCTGCATATCGCGACCAGGTGTAGGAGTCCTGCCAGAAGACGCGGGCATGCTCGATCGAGCTGAGCCGGCCGGGGAAGGTGGGACAGTACTTCAGCGCTTTGAAGCTCGCTTCGACGTGCGGGTTGTCGTTGGAGGTTTTGGGTCGGGAGCGGGACTTGCCCACGCCCAGGTCGATGAGGAGTTCGGCGACGGGCTTGGACATCATCGAGCTGCCCGGCGTACAACGTGAGCGTTCTTTCATCGATGCCGTGCTTGCGCGCGGTCTGGCCGATGAGGTGCTTGGCCAGGGGGACTTTCGGGAGCGACCATCCGGCCGACGATGTACCAGCTGGACAGGTCGATGATGATGCAGAGCGAATACCACACGCCCGCAGCGCTGAGCACCGTTCTTCAGGCCATCGTGGGTGCCGGTGCGCAGCAGCGGCCAGGACCAGCAGATCAAGCAGGTCGGTGAATGCGCGGCGAGGCAAGGCGTGAGACCTCACCGTGACCCGTACAGGGTGCTGGAGGGCGATCGGCCATATGTCTCCCGGTAGAGGGAGGCGAAGCGGCCCAGATGCGTGAAACCCCAACGCATGGCCACCTCCGTGACAGTGGTCCGAGCGCCGGTCTGGGCGATGCGTACCAGGTCGGCATGGACACGCGCCAGTCGTACCTGGCGCAGGTAGGCGAGCGGCGTAGTTTGCAGGTGATTGCGAAAGTCGTGTTGCAGGGTGCGGACGCTGACCCTGGCCGCTGCGGCGATGTCCCGGAGGGAGACGCGTTCATCCGCGTGTTCCTCACAGTAGATCTTCGCTCGCCGCAATGCGGCTGGACTGGACGCCGCGTCGGGCTTGCCAAGGATGGGTGAGTAGTCGTGCGGCTGCGAGTCCAGAAGGGTATGCAGCAGAAACTGCTCGAAGTGATGCCCGGCCAGGGGCGAAGCCATGAACGGTAACCTGTCGTACGCGCTCACCAGCGACAACATGGTGAGTACCCCGCTGAAAGCACTGTCACAAGTAATATCCGGGCGGAAACGAGGGGCCTGCTTCGGAGGATCACCCAGATAGCCGGCGAGTGTCCGCTCGACCAGCGCCGAGGGAACCTGGATGATCAATAGCTCGTGGTCGACGCTCCACCACATGTCGGACCGCTCTTGGAGGCCCACGATGACCGACGGCGCGTCGATATACTTGCCTTCGACTTGCACCTCCCCCACGCCTCTCAGCGGAAAGTAAATATTATAGAAATCCGGCACTTTCGGGACCGCGACCCGGATCTCGGCTCCGTACGACAGGATGCGCATACCGATATTGCCCTCGTACAGTTCCTTGCAGCAGCCCCCTGCCGGATGTTCTTTGATGACCTCGACGGCGTGCGGCCATGAGATGCGAGACACGAAGTCACGTACCCTTGGGAAATCGCCGCTGTGCAGACTTGCGAATCATCGTGCGCCGCAGAGCCGGGCTCGCAGGGGTGAGGGGCTCTCCCGCACTCCACTTCCGTGGCCCTCTCCCTGACACGTCAGGCGATCGGTTCATCGTATTCTCACTACTCTTTCCTCCCTACCCCGCCCAGGGAATCCACGAGTTCGGCGTCCTGCTCGGCAAGCCCAAGGTCCACATCTGGCCCCACGATGGCAGCCAAACCAACCCCGGATCCGCCAGCCGAACCCTCACAGCAATGAACAACCGCTGCACGCTTCCTTCACTGCGCTCCATCAACCGCAGCATGAACGACCAGGGATCCTCATCGTTCGCTGTCCACCTACACCGTCCGCACCTGCGTTTTCCTGAGTCGGGCACCCTGCCAAACGCCCAAGGACTGGCAGATGCCCTGTTTCGCGAAGTAGCGCACCGCGCGACGGACGAACGCGCGGTTGGACATGGCACACAACTTCGCATGCGGATACGGGTCCCGCCTCGGCGAGTTGCTCGACGATCGAGCGCCCGACCGGGGCGGTGGCAGCGGTGGCCAGAGACCGGGCTACTTCAACTCCGCGAAGAACACGCGCACGTCGTCGACGAACAGCTCGGGAACCTCCAGCGCGGCGAAGTGGCCGCCGCGGTCGAACTCGTTCCAGCGCACGGTGTTGTTGAGCGGCTCGGCGAACTGCTGGATCGCGATGTCCTCGGCGAAGTTGGCCACGGCGGTCGGCACTGACGAGGGAGTCGGCCAGTTGCGGCCGTTCATGCTCTCGTACTACATCTGCGCCGAAGAGGAACCGGTGTTGGTGAGCCAGTAGATCATCGCGTGGGTGAGCACGTGATTGGGGTCGATCGAGCCCGCCGGGTGCGCCCAGTCGTGGAACTTCTCGACCACCCAGGCCACCTGGCCCACGGGGGAGTTCGGCGAGGGCGAAGCCGAGGGTGTGCGACTTGGTCGCCTGGATCTGGAAGTAGCCGTTGCCCTGGCTCATGTAGTTCTGCATCCGGGCGTAGCGGACCTGCTCGGCCTCGCACAGTTCCTTCTCGTCCACTCGCCGAACGAGATGAAACCGGCGGTGGCCGCGTTGACGTGGACACCGACGACCTTGTCCGGCGCGACCCGGCCGAGGCCGGGCGCGATGAAGGCGCCGAAGTCGCCGCCCTGGGCGCCGTACCGCTCATAGCCCAGCCGGCTTATCAGCTCGGCATAGGCCGTGGCGATGCGACAGGAGTCCCAGCCGGCCGAGACCGGGCCCGACCAGGCGAAGTTGGGGTGAGAGGGGATGACGAGGTGGAAGCCCCGCGAGAGCGGCTCGATGACGTGCTGGAACTCGGCCACCGAACCGGGCCGGCCGTGCGCGGGCAGCAGGGGCAGCGCGTCGGGATCGGCCGACTTCACGTGGACGAAGTGGATGCGTTGGCCGTCGGTCTCGGAGATGAACTGCGGGTGGGCGTTGAGCTTGGCCTCCTCGGCGCGCCAGTCGTAGCCGTCGGCCCAGTAGGCGGCCAGGTCCTGCAGGTGGTCGAGCGGCACGCCCCTGCTCCAGCCGGCGTCGGGGTCCTGGTGTGGCCAGCGAACCTCGGAAAGGCGGCGGTTGAGGTAGTCGAGTTCGGACTGCGAGACCTCGATGCGGAAAGGCTTCATTTCGGGATTTCCCCTACGTGCGGATGAGAACGGCGCGACTGATCGCGGAAAGTCCTTCTGTCATGAGTTCGCTGGCCGGGCAGGATGGCGGGAAGCGGCCGGCGCCTGCGCGAGGGCCTGCAACGCTTGCGTCAGACAGGTGTTCAGATCGTGCCACTGGACGGGAACTGCCGTGCCGACCATGCGCCGAGCGATGGCGTGGGGAAGGCCGCCGCGAGCTCAAGTGTCGCGGCGAGGTGTTATGCCGAGGTCCCATGCACCTAATGCGGTAATGCGCCCGCTGCACCGGGAGAGCATGTGGCCGGCGCACTTCCACTATGACCACCTCAATCTTGGAACACTGATTCGCATCGAAGGGGGTCGGTGAGCCCGATCGCCACAAGTTCCCCTGGGCGACTCACATTTCTGCCACCCGTTGTCATCCTGGCGTCGTTTCGCTGTCGTCTGGTTGACCACAGCCCCAGGCCGCCTTGCTAGCGAGTCCCTCTCAACTCGCCATGGCCGGATCAGCGACGGCCACGCCGACCATGGTCGCCTCCGTATCCGAGCGCCTTCGCCTGAGACCCGTTTGAGCCGCAACGGGGTGGCGAGGCCATTCCCGCCGATGGCCTCGTAATCGTCTATGGACGGCCCCGAGCGGTGAGGGCGCAGACCAAGGCGAGCCCTTTCGCAGGAGACTTTCAAGTACGTCGAACTCTGCATCCCCGCCTTACGGAAGCGTGAAATCGTTTCGGCATGGGGATACGGTTCGGTGTTCTGGGCGCCCTTGAGGTGGTGCGCGACGGGGTCCCGGTGGCCGTGTCGGCGCTCAAGCAGCGGATTGCGCTGGCCACCTTGCTCCTGCAGGCGAACCAGCATGTGTCGCTTGATCAGCTCGCCGAACGGATGTGGGATGGCCGGGAGGCTCCGGACGATGCCCGCGGGGCCGTTCAGACGCATATCGGCAGATTGCGGCGCTCTTTGCTCGACCGCAGCGACGACCAGCAGTTGATTCACACTCGGGAGGAGGGATATGTCCTCAAGGTCGCGGTGAAGGACCTCGACGTCGCCGTCTTCCTCGATCTGGTCGGTCGTGCAAAGGGATCTGGCCGGGCCGGTGACGAGCTGGCTGAGGCCGATCTGCTCCAGCGGTCACTGGCTTTGTGGCGAGGTCCTGCCCTGGTCGACGTGCCGTCGGAGTCGTTGTATCGCGATCACGTGCTCGTGCTGAATGAGCAGCGGGTGCAAGTGCTGGAGCGTTGGTTCGACCTTGGGCTACGGTCAGGCCGTCATGACGAGATGGTCGTGGAGCTCAAGGCGGCGACGGCGGCGCACCCGCTACGTGAGCGCTTGTGGGCCCAGCTCATGATCGCGCTGTATCGCTCCGGTCGTCAGGCCGAAGCGCTCCAGGGCTACCACACCGTCAACGACCTGCTCCGGCAGGAGCTGGGGGTCGACCCCGGTGACGAACTGCAGAAGCTGCATCACGACATCCTCACCAACAATCCCGCGCTACTGATTCCTCCTGCCACAAGCAGCGGGGCCACCACTCCGGAACGGCTGGAGATCGTGACCGGCCAACCCTCACGAGCAGCCGTGTTCGCGTTTCCCTCATCAGCCGGCCGACCCCGGCAACTGCCCGCCGACATCGCACACTTCACGGGCCGCCGCGCCCAGTTGAAGAAGCTGCACGAGCTGTTCGCCGCGTCCGCCGGCCACGCGTCGCGGCCGGTGTTGATCGGCGGCACAGGCGGGATGGGAAAGACCGCGCTGGCAGTCCATTGGGCGCACATGGTCCAGGACCGGTTCCCTGACGGCCAGCTGTACCTCGATCTACGCGGTTTCGGGCCCGGTGCGCCAGTCGAGCCCGCCGCCGCTCTGGAGATGCTGCTACGTGCGTTGGATGTCGCGCCCGAGCGCCTCCCGACCGAGTTGGACGCGCGCTCCGCACTGCTGCGCACCTTGCTGGCCGACCGGCGCACACTGATACTCCTCGACAACGTCCGCGACGAGGCACAGGTACGCCCTCTCCTCCCCGGCGCACAGTCGCTGGCACTAATCACCAGCCGCAACCAGCTACGCGGGCTGGCCGCCCGAGAAGGCGCATTCCGCGTCACCCTCGATGCCTTCTCGCCAGATGAAACCCGTTCCCTCCTCCTCACGCTCCTGAACGAAGACCGACCCGGTACCGATCCGCAGGCGGCGACGGAACTCGGCGAACTATGCTCCCGCCTCCCACTGGCACTGAGCATCGCGGCAGCCAACCTCGACGCCAACCCACACCTGAGCCTGACCGACTACGTGAGCGAGCTGCGCGAAGGCAACCGGCTGGCCGCCCTGGAAACCGGGAGCGATCAGACAGCCGCCGTACGTGCCACCTTCGACCTGTCCTACACCGCCCTGCCCGAGTCACAACGCAAGTTGTTCCGCCTGCTCGGCCTGCTGCCCGGCACGGACTTCACCACGGCCGCAGCAGCCGCGCTCGCCGGCTACTCGACAGCCGAGGCGAGACAAGAGCTGGACAGGCTCGCCGCGTACCACCTGATCCGCGCGCACAGCCCCGCCCGCTACACCTTCCATGACCTCCTCCGCCTCTACGCCGCCGAGCACGCCCACTCCGACGAACCCCCCGGCGAGCTGCTGGAGGCCAGGCGACGTTTGTACGACTGGTACCTGCACAGCGTGCTCGCCGCCGCCCAACTGCTCCACCCTCATTGGGTACGGCTGCCGCAGCCACCACTCACCGGCACCGTTCGGCCCGCAGCCTTCGACAGCCAGGAACCCGCTGCTGCCTGGCTGGAGGCCGAACACGCCAACCTCATCGCAATGATCCGCCACGCGCATCAGCACCATCCGGGCGAAATGGTGTGGCGGCTGACGGACGCGCTGCGCGGCCATTTCTGGGTGAGCAGGCACCTGGACGACTGGCTTGCCTGTGCCCAAGCCGCCCTCACCGTCGCCGAGGCCGAAGGCACCCGCATGGCCCAAGCCGTAATCTGGCTGAGCCTGGCCGACGCCTACACGCATCAGGACCGGCCCGGGGAGGCGATGGAGGGGTATGCCCGTGCCCTGTCTCTCACCGAGGAAATCGGATGGCTGGACTGCCAGGCTTCCGCCCACGGCGGGCTTTCCAACGCTTATCTGCGCCTGGGAGATCTGCTGGAGGCGGTCGAACACCTCGACAGGGCTCTCGAGCTGTCCCGGCAGACCGGTCGTAAGCGCGGTCAAGAGGCCTACCTCAATAACCTGGCCAACGCTCACCACCTGCTCGGACGGCTGGAGCCGGCCCTCCACCACCTCAGTCAGGCCCTAGAGCTCACCACGGACCATTCCGCCTCCTTGGTCTGCAACATGGGTGCGGTCTGCCACAGCCTGGGACGTCTCGACGAGGCGGTCCAGTATCTCAACGAAGGTATCTCCCTCAGCCGCCGGCGCGGTGACCACGGCGTCGAGCTGGAATGCCTGGTCGTGCTGGCAGCCGCGCGCCGGGACCTCGGGCACCACGCCGCAGCGCTCGAGCTCGGCGGCAAGGCGCTGACGATGAGCCACGACTTGGGCGACCATCTCCTGCGAGCAGGTGCCCTGAACGTCGTCGGCACGCTTCATCACGATCTCGGCCGTTACCACGAGGCGCTGACACTCCACCAGCAGGCACTCGACGCGGCGATACAGGGAGGCAACCGCCATCCTGAAGTCATGAGCCTGATCGGCCTGTCCAACGCCGCTAGAAGCCTTGGTCGCCTTTCCGACGCCGCCACATACGCCGAACGTGCCTACGCGATCGCCCACAACCGCTCATTCCGCATGCTCGAAGGGCTCGCACTGACCGCGCTCGCCGAGACCAGCACCGCCCGCGCAGCACCGTTCGAAGCCGAAACTCAGGCCGATCAGGCTCTCGAACGACACCGCGCGACCGGCCACCGCCTCGGGGAAGCAAGAGCATTGCGGGTACGCGGCGACGCTCTGTACAAAGAGGGGAGAGCCGACGCCGCGGTGTCATACTGGCGGGAAGCGCTCACGTTGTTCTCCGCAGTCGGCAGCCCTGAAGCTGCCGAAGTCAGCTCCCTCATCAGCGGGGTGACTCTCGGCACTCGGCACAATGCGGGCGGATAAGACCGGTCCAGAATGATGGTGAGCGGTGCCCCGGGGCGCTTCGTCCGGACCTGCGCCGCCGCCAGGACCCGGCGGACCGTCCCCTCCCCCACCCGGTATCCAAGACCGAGAAGTTCGCCTGGATGCGTCGATGCCTCCATCGTGGATTCTCCCGTGCCAACCGGACGATCAGATCGCGGATCTCTTCGGAAATTGGGGGCCGGCCCTGCTCGGCGGGGCAGGTCCACATCTTCTGTCAACGGCCAAGTGCGTGTCGCCGCTGGTGGCCATGTAAAAGTCCCCAGGTCTCCGTAGTTGACTACTTCTTGGTGAGGCGTGCTGGGCCTCGGGTGCGGGCCTGTCGCATCCGGAAGGACTCGCCTTCGGTGACCACGACGATGCTGTGGTGCAGGAGCCGGTCGAGCAGGCTGACGGCGGTGGTGTGTTCGGGCAGGAACCGTCCCCATTGGTCGAAGGGCCAGTGGGAGCCGATGCCGAGCGCGCGGCGTTCGTAGGCGGCGGCGACGAACCGGAACAGCAGCTGGGCGCCGGTGTCGTCCAGCGGGGCGAAGCCGACCTCGTCGATGATGACCAGGTCGACGCGCAGCAGGTTCTCGATCACGCGGCCGACGGAGTTGTCGGCCAGACCTCGATAGAGGGTTTCGACCAGCTCGGCGGCGGTGAAGTAGCGGACCTTATGACCAGCCTGGACGGCGGCGACGCCGAGCGCGATGAGGCTGTGGCTCTTGCCGGTGCCGGCCGGGCCGACAGCGCAGTAGTTCTCTGCCGCGCGGATCCACTCCAGCGAGGCCAGGTAGTCGAACGTCGCTCGCGGGATCGAGGACGCGGCGACGTCGAACTCCTCGATGGTCTTGATGACCGGGAACGCGGAGGCCTTCATCCGGGCGCGGGCATTGGACTCATCACGAGCGGCCAGTTCGGCGTCGATGAGGGTCCGCAGGAACTCCTCGGGATTCCATCGTTGAGTGCGGGCGTTGACCAGCAGCTCCGGTGCCAGCCGGCGGATCGTCGACAGCTTCAAGCGGCGTAGTCCACCGTCGAGGTCGGCGGGCAGGGCGGGAACGGTTGGCGCGGTCATGAGGCGTCTCCGATCCGGGCGAGCGCATCCAGCTTGGCGAGGGTGTAGTCCGACAGCGGCCGGGTGGGCACCTGCGGCAGCTCCAGCACCAGCGCCTGTCCGGCGGGCCGGACCTGCGCCGTTCCGGCTCCAGCGGCCAGGATCGAGCGGACGTCCTCGGCTCGCCAGCGGCGGAAGGCGACCGCCCGCTCCAACGCCGCCAGCAGCGCCTGCTCGCCATGAGCGGCGCGCAGTGCGGCCAACTCGGCCAGGTCGGCGGCCAGCCGGGTGTTGCCCGAGCCGGCCGAGCCGGTCAGGAACGTCTCGGCGACCGGCCCGAGCGCCAAGAACGCCTTCTCCGTCTCGGTTCTGGGCCGGGCAGCGCGGCGGGGTGCGGGTCTGGGGCCGCCGTAATGCTCATCGGCCACCGACGCCTCGCCTGGCGGGACGGGGGCGTGGTCGGCGACGACCTCGCCGGTGGCCAGATCCGTGATCAGCAGGTGTCCTTCGGTCTCGACCACGGCGACGCGAGCGCCGACCAGGCGGGTCGGCACTGAGTAGCGGGCGGAACCGAAGCGCACGCACGACAGCTTGTCCACCTTGCGCGTGATCGGCGGCCGGCCGACGGCCGGGCGCAGCGACGGCAGCGCGTTCAGCAGGTCGCGTTCGGCATCCAGCCGCTCGGCCGGGACCGCACAGATCTCCGAGTGCGCGACCGTGTTGACCTCGGCGCACCATTGGCGGGCCGCGACGTTGGCGACGGTCAGGTCATCGAAGGGCGCCTGCGGCACGACCAGGTCCCGCTTGGCATAGCCGACCAGGTGCTCCACGATCCCTTTGGACTCCGGATCGGCGGCCTCGCACCAGTCGGGGCGGAAGCCGTAGTGCGTCGCGAAGCGCACGTAATCGCTGGTGGGGATGACCTTGTTGGCGACAATGCCGCCCTTCAGACAGCCCATCCGATCGGCCAGCACCACCTTGGGCACCCCACCGAGTTCTTCGAAGCACTCGGCGAGGAAGGCCAGGGTGGTCTCGGCGCGCTCGTTGTCGGCGAAACGCACGAACCGCATCCGTGACCAGGCCAGCACCGCGCAGAACACGTGCAGCCCACCGCCGGCATCGCCCCAGTCGATGACCAGCATCTCACCGGGCGTCCAGACCGCCGGACGCCGCCCGCGCGGGTGTTCATGCCGCCAGTTCTTCTTCGCGGTGGCAACCAGACGCCGGAAGTTCCGCGCCGACCCGGCATAGCCGGCCGTCTGAGCCAGCGGCAGCAGCCGCTTGGCCGAGATCTTCCCGGCGGTGGTTTTCACCTTCTCGGCGACCAGCTCGGCCACCGCGTCGAAGTTGTGCTCGCGCCGCTTACGGCCTGGCGCCTTGTCCCCGGCCAGCGCCCGCTCGATGATGCGTTTGACGGTCTTGTGCGTGGTGCCGCACATCTGCGCGGCTCCCCGATAGGTGCCTACGTCGCGATAGGCAGCGATGATGTCCATGATTTCCCCCGAAGACTTCATGGCCGGGCAGACCCCCTGAGCGGTGATCTCGTGACTGGCTGACACCGTCACGATCACCGCTCAGGGCCCCCATCCCTCGACGACACGCGAACCAACGCGAAGGAGAAGTGGGGACCTAAACCGGCCATCAGTGGTGACCACGAACTGGCCACCTGTGGGGACTTTTACATGGCCACGGACATCTTCTTGACCAGCCTGCGGTGCCAGGCGAGCGGCGTGCCGGGCGTCACGATGCGATGCAGTCGAAGGCGAGCAGGTAACACTTAGATTCAAAGAGTCAAGGCAACACATTGGGCCGGGGTTCGGTAGCCGAGGCATTTGCGAGGGCGGTTGTTCAGCCGGGCGGCCAGGTCGTCAAGGTCGGCTTGGCTGTACAGGCTCAGATCGATGCCCTTCGGTAAGTACTGCCGAATCAGTTTGTTCGTGTTCTCGTTCGTGCCCCGCTGCCATGGGCTGCGCGGTGCGGCGAAGAAGACGTCGACGCCGGTCGCTTCGGTCAGCAGGCGGTGGCCGGCGAGTTCCATACCGCGGTCCCAGATCAGAGTGCTGAGCAGGCGAGCATCCATCCGTGAGAACGCCTGCTGCAGAGCGGAAAATGACCGTCGTGGTGTGGCGGCTGGGCAGCGCGACCATGGTCAGGTAGCGGGACTTGCGGTCGACCAGCGTCGCGATCTGGCTGTTCTTGGCTCCGACGATGAGATCGCCTTCGAGGTGGCCGAGCTCGGTTCGAGCATTGGCTGCCTCAGGCCGTTCCTCGATCGGCCGTGCCCCGGTGATCTGGGAACGCCACTGGCCCTTGGACTGAGCTTCCCCCAGTTCTCCGGACACTTGACCTGAGGTCACCCTTGATCATCAGGAAGGATGTCCTTCATGCCCGCACCTCACCCTCCCGAGTTCCGGCGCCGCGCGGTCGAGCTTGCGCGCCAAGGTGACAAACCGCTTCTCCAGCTCGCCAAGGATCTGGGCGTCAGCCGGTCGTGTCTGCAGAACTGGCTCAGACAGGCCGAGGCCGAGGAAAATGGCGGCGTCGGCGAACAGTTGACCAGCGCGGAGAAGAAGGAACTCGCCGAGTTACGGCGCCGCAATAAACAGCTGGAGATGGAGA
>NZ_JBEXCR010000062.1:0-70006 GCF_040605375.1 Nonomuraea sp. NPDC005650 | reverse complement strand
AGGCGCCACCCGATAGTGAGAATCGTGTGGTCCCCATGTTGTTCGGACTTCTCATCCAGGAACTCGCGAACTCTTCCCGCGAAGTCCCTGAAGGAACTCGCCCTTCGGAAAAGGCTTGTCGATGAAGGCGAGGTAGTCCCGCTTGCCCAAGTCGAATTTCATGCCGGTGTACTGTGGACCGTTGTCGATCTGACGAAGGCGTTCGTCGACGACGATGGGGATGGACGTATTGCCGAACAGGATCTCGCACGATTCTTTCTGACGTCGCATCGAGGACGTATATGCCGCTGCGGAAGTCCCGGTCTTCGCGATCAGGTCGTTCATCAGGAGAGCCAGGTCTCGGGTCTGGTTCTTGAAGAGGGGCCGGAGTGCAGGATCTATGGGATCATCCGATGTCCCAAGGATGATTCCCTTCCGAGCGTGCGCCTGCCGATAATTCCATCCATGCAGGTCAAGCGGCATGTGAGTATTCATGGAGGATGCCGCCGAGCCGGTCTCGTCGGCGTACATTCAGGTCGATGATTCGCCCGGGATCGATGATCGGGCCCGGGGCGGGACGCAGCGGGGCTGCTTGGTCCAGGGCCTGATGTGCTCGGTGCTGGTTGTAGAAGCGTTCGTACTCGCGCAGGGCGTGCCGAAGATGGCGTTCGTTCCATACGAGGCAGCGGTCGAGAAGCTCACGGCGGCACGACTGCACCCACCTCTCCATGATCGAGTTCATCCGCGGCATCCGGATGCCGGTGAGCACCGTCTTGATGCTGGCCTCGGTGAGGATCTCGTCCATGAGGACGGGGAACCTCCCGTCCCTGTCTCGGAGTAGGAAACGCGCCCGGCAGCCCGCATCGTCCAGGTCCATCACTAGATTCCTGATCGTCTGGGTGACCCAGTTCGCGCTTGGGTGCGCGGTGGTGCCGAGCACGCGGACGCCCCTGGTGGTGTGCTCGATGACGGCCAGGATGTATTGGCGCTGCCCGTTCAGGGTGATGGTCTCGATGAAATCGCAGGCCAGTAGGGCGGCGGCTTGCGAGCGCAGGAAGTCGACCCAGGTAGTGGACGCCCGCTCGGGCGCCGGATCAAGACCTTCCTGCTTGAGGATCTCCCACACCGTGGACAGTGCGACCTTGATACCGAGCGTGGCGAGCTCCCCGTGGACCCGCCGGTAGCCCCAGCCGGGGTTCTCTCGGACCAGGCGCAGAATGAGGGCGCGGATGGAGCGGACCGTAGGCGGGCGCCCGGGCCGCTTCGGCCGGCAAGTACGGGCATGAAGCTGTCTCATGAGATCGCGATGCCAGCGCAGGACGGTGTCCGGCCGGACGAGGAGCCGCAGCCGGCGCAGGAGATCGTGGGGCAGCGGGGTCAGGAGAGCGGCGAGAAAGGCCCGGTCCTCGGGCGCGAATCTCACCCGCGCCTCGCCGCCGAGTTGTCGTCGCAGGACGGTGACCTGGTGACGCAAGGCGAGAATCTCGACATCCTTGTCCCGATCCCCCATAGGGAGCAACCGCAACGCGGCGAACGTGTTCGTGATGGTGAGGTAGGCCAGGCGAAGGAGCACGACTGATCATCATGCCGCACGTTCTTCTTCTCCTGATGGTCCGAGCTCGCGCACGCGACGCGAAGGCTACATGGCCATGACCTGGACGGATGCAATTTTCGGCAGGCGCAGTCTCGGTCTGCCACCGCTATAATTATCAACTGCACGGCAATCAATTAACTAAGCGATCTAATATGTTGCAAAGTTCTTGCTACACAATCAAGAAGTTCTTCATCAGAAATATTGCTCTCGTCGCGAAGTTCTGGCATCCACACGCCGATCAAGCAGGCCCGACGGCAACCAGATCCTCAGCCCGGACAACCGCACCTACAACCGGCGCCTACGCTACCTGCGATGCCTAGGCGAACGCGGGTTCGCCCTGCTCAAAGGCCGCTGGCGGATCCTCCAGCACATCACCGCCAGCCCCAGCGCAATCGGCGATATCGTCCGCGCCGCACTTGTCCTCACCCATTTCGAACACAACTACCTACCGGAAATTCGCTGAGATCGCGTCGCTGGAGCCCTATTTTCCCTAATGCTCACACATCCCTAAGCGTGAGAGTCTCTGCAATAAGCGAACATTGAATATCACCCATATCGACATCGAAAAAAGATTGGCCGGAGATGTTCTGATACAGAATGCCTTCCAAGGTCGTTGCCGCTCTGGGCTCGTAATCGGCGGGGAGCTCAAGTTTAAGGTTCTTTATTCCGCCGAATTCTAGTTCAACAACACGCTCGTCGACATCGGGCTCCTCCCAATCGCCATAGTAGACGAAGGCGAGTGTCAGGGTGGAGCTCTCAGGGGCGATGGTCAACCTCACGATGCGGGCATCGTTGTGGAGGTCTATAATGCCCGCATCTGTATCGAACTCTATTTGTGGACCTCTGGTTGACCATGGCCGTAGCCCGATGAACAATGCCATATCAACAAGTCTTCCGGATCATGGCATTATGCCAAGTTTCTTGAAGTAGTTCATGACTATTCTGATATCGCTCCAGGTTCCAGCACGAGTGGTACCCCCATTCCACGACTCCTTGCCAGTCGGTCCCACGTGACGCGTGTAGATTTTCACATGCGGGAAACCGATCCACGTATTGCTCGGCTTGTCATAGTGTCCTCGACTGCCGACCTTGCCTACCAGGTCAATGTCATATCGATAGTCACCCATTTCGATCTGAACACGGTTCTTTCCCCAAATTTTGCGGAGTGCCTTTCCTGCATCTTCGGGAGAGCAAAAAGATGGACCTGCATTGTGGACAAGAACATCGACGCTTCCCGCTGCTACATGGTAACTGTGAAAGTCGGCGACAGTAAAATTGTACACCTGTTGGGGTGCTGCCCATCGCTTCACCGCAGCGACTTGGACCCAGGTCCCAGCGGAGGTGCGCAGCCAAGCCCCCGGCTGTAGATATGTTGCGTCAACCCATTTCTGTAGGGAAGGAACCCAGAAGGGATGCTGGGCCGTGGCAATGACCGACTGATGGTCAGCGTCGCCTTCGTGCTCTGTCCTGATGGTGATCTTGATCAGGTTCTTCGTGCCGGAGCTGTTGATTAGTGCAGTAACCTTCTTGGCTACCGTCTCCCCGGTGGTTGGATCGGTGGCCAAGACTTCGTCTCCGACGCGTACGCCTTCGATCGGCTTGCGGCTTCCGTCCGCCATCAGTACCAGCGTTCCCGGCACAAAACTGCTACACGCTTTCGCTATTTTGCTACCGCTCTTCCCAAGCGCACCGACAAGCTTGGTAAGACCTTTGACCCCACTCTTTGCTGCAACACCCACCCCTGGCACGAAATTCACAGCAAAGAGCGCACAGCCAACGATACTGCCGTTCACGCAGTCCTTTGCGTCTCCGAAGAAGAAATCAAAGACCGGGTCGTCCCAGAGGCTTCCGCCCTTTTGCTTATCCCTCCATTCCCGCCACTGCCTATTAAGCTCGTTCAGTTGCTTATCGGAGATGCCCAGCTCCTGCTGCCATTTCCTGCATCTCTCGATACCGGACGTGGGGCCAAGGCACTCATTCAAGTATTTCTTGGTGAGGGCGGCCTTGGCCGCCGCGTCCTTGACGGCCCCGCAGCCGGCCGAGCCGAACATGCTCACACAGGCAAGCTCAGACGATACGCCCTTAGCCTCCTGGATTTTTGTGACATTTACATCCCTATACCCATTCGCACGGCGGTTCGTCTTGCTGCCTGAGCAACCGCCCTGCTGGAGACAATCGATGATTCGTCCAAGCCCCGGTATAAGGCGGAGTCTCTCATATGGGTCGACATCTCCTGCAAGCGCGGCCGGGTCCACCACCTCAATAGCTCCGCTGTCGAGGCAGAACCCCATTCTGACGCAGGCGTCATCGACAACACCGCCGCCTCCATAGCAGCTTCCGATGCACGTGCCTCCGCCGCCGCTGCTTCCGCCCCCAATCATGATGCCGTGCTGGGCGTAGATATCGGCGGCGGTCTGGTAGTCGACGCCTGGCGTGTAGGCCGAGGGACCGGCGACGGAGCCGCCGCCGATGACGGCGTAGTGGCCAGTGGGGTCTGTGCCGGTCAGGGGTGAGGCGTTGGCATAGGTATAGCGGTTGGCCTGCACCGATGGGCTGGGGTTGAGAGTGGCGGTGTCGCGGCTGGTGAAGGTGGCGGTGCCGGGCTGGTACCAGCGGGCGTGCATGTTGACCTTGCCGGTGTCCGGGTCGGTGTATTCGCCCTGGTAGCCGAGATTGGTCTTGGTGCCGGTCTGGGCGGTGACGGTGCCGAACGGGTCGTAGGCGGTGGAGGTCTGCAGGGTCGTGGTGTAGGTGGCGATCAGATCGTCGTGCAGGTCGCTCAACGCGGCCACCGCGGCACCGGTGCCTTCCTTGAGGCCGAGCAGGCCGCCGCCGGGGTCGCGGGCGTAGGTGGCCTGGACGGCGCCGCCGCTGTCCCTCATGGCGGCCAGGTCGTTGCCGAGGCCGGTGTAGGCGAAGACGTCCTTGGCGGCGCCGGTGATGCGGGAGGCGAGCCGGTCGAGGGCGTCGTAGCTGTAGAGGCTGTCGCCGTCGGCGATGAGCCGGTCGAAGGCGTCGAAGGTGTAGCTGGTGGTGGCGCCCACCTTGGTGCTGGTGGCCAGGGTGCCGCGCGGGGTGTAGGTGTAGTCGGTGCCATCCCCGCTGGTCAGGCGGTTGCGTTCGTCGTAGGTGAAGGTTTTGTCGCCGGCTTCGGTGCGGTTGCCGGCGGCGTCCCATTCGTAGGCGGTGACCGCGCCGCCAGGGGCGGTCCAGGAGGTGAGGCGGCCGGCGTGGTCGTAGCCGTAGGTGTTGGTGCCCGCGCCGGCGGTGCCGGCGGTGGTCTTGGTGGTGAGGTTGTCGTCCTTGTCCCAGCCGTAGGTGATCTTGGCGAGTTGGGTGCCGGAGCCGTTCTTCAACGTCTGACCGGTGACGCGGTCCAGGTCGTCGTAGTCGAAGCTCTGGGTGCTCGCCGTGCCGCTGGTGGCGGTGATGGTCTTCAGGCGGCTGGCCGGGTCGTAGCCGTAGGTGAGGGTCCGGCCGGTGACCGGGTCTGTGGCGGTGGCGAGGCGGCTGGCGTTGTCCCAGGTGAAGGCGGCGGTTCCGGCGGCGTCGACGCGCTGGGTGGGGTTGCCGAGCGCGTCGTAGCCGTAGGCGGTCTCCTGGGTGCTGCCGCGCTGGATCTTCAGCGGCAGGTCGCGGTCGTTGTAGTCGATGCTCAGGTCACCGGCGGTGGTCAGACGGCCGGCCAGGTCGTAGTCGAGGGTGCGCGCGGCGGTGGCGGAGCCGCCGCCTTGGCCGGTCTCGGTGGTGAGGCGGCCGAGGTGGTCGAAGGTGCGGTCGATGCGCACGCCGCCGGGCTGGAGGGTGGCGGTGGCGTTGCCGGCCTGGTCGTAGAGGTTGGTCCAGGTGCGGTCGGCCGCGCTCGGGTGTGCGGTGGTGGCCGGTTCGGTCACCGTCTCAACCAGGCCGAGGCTGTTGTAGGTGGTCCAGGTGGCGTTGCCGCGGCCGTCGGTGAGGCGGGTGCGGGCGCCGGTGGTGTCGTAGCCGAAGCTCGTGGTGATCGACTCGCTCGCGGAGACCGGTTCGATGAGGGAGGTGACCCGGTTGAGCGCGTCGTAGGTCTGCCGTGTGACGTGGCCTTCGGGGCTGGTGGCGCTGGTCGGGTTGCCGGCCAGGTCGTAGCCCTGGCCGTAGGTGCGCAGCACCGTGCTGGCACCGCTGCTCGCGCCGGTCAGGTCTTTGACCGTGGTCTTGCGGCCGGCCAGGTCGTACTCGGCAGTGCTGGCGTTGCCGTTCGGGTCGGTGGTCTTGACCAGCCGGCCGGCCAGGTCGTACTCCATGCGGGTCTTGTTGTTCAGCGGGTCGGTGACGGTTTCGACCTCACCCGCCGCGTTGACCGTGAGGACGGTGTCCTTGCTGCCGTTGACGCTGCCGTGCGGGATCTGCTTGACCAGCCGGCCGGCGTCGTCGTACTCCATTTTGGAGACGTAGATGGCCGTGGCGGATTTGCGCTCGATCTGTGTGGCGGTGATCTGCCGGCCCAGGTCGTCGTAGGTGGCCTCGCTGCGGGCGCCGGTCGGATCGACCGTCGCCCGCTGCTCCCCGGCCAGGTCGTACTCGCTCACCCACGTCCCGGCCGTTTGACCGGCCGGCGCGGGGTCGGTGACGCGGACCTGGCGGCCGAGCTTGTCGTAGTCGAAGGTGGTGATGTTGCCGCGCGGGTCGGTGGTGGAGATGAGCTGCCCGGCGGCGTCGTAGGCGTGAACGGTGGTGGGGGTGAGCGCGGTGCCGCCGGGCGGGGTGTAGTTGGGCGCGCGTCGGCTGGTCAGGCGGCCGGCCTTGTCGAAGGTCGAGGTCAGGGTGCGGCCTTCGGCATCGGTCTCGTGGGTCTTGTTACCGAAGGTGTCGTATCCGACGCGGGCAGCGGGGTGGGCGTCAGTAGCTGCACCAGCTTTGTCCACCTTTTCGATTCGATGCACCTGGCCACGCATCCGCTTCAACGTGCCTTCATGTGTCAGCTTCTCCGGCACCCACCGCCATCCAGCCGAGGCGTTATGGCCTAGGGCCAGCCGTGATCATCGCACCTGGAAGCGCGTGCGCTCCTGCCATCAACTGCTCACCCGACGATGAGGCGCCCGGGCGAGATCTCGTCCTCAGCTCTGGCTCACTTTGAGCACGATCTTGCCCTGGTTGTCGCGCCTTTCCAGTCGTCGGTGGGCCTCGTCCGCCCGCTCCAGCGGGAAGACCGCCCCGACAGGGACACGGTAGGCGCCGGCGACGACCCGGTTCGCGATCTCCCTCAGGTCCTCGCGCGGATCGTATCCGTGCTCGAGCAGGTTGGTGAGCTGGAACCCGAAGATGGAGGCGTTCTTGGGGTAGAAGTCGCGGGTGTCGATGGTGCTCGCCGCCAGTGCGACGTTCGCCAGAGCGACCACACGCCCGGCGTAGGCGACCTGTTTGAGGCTGTGGGCGAAGACGTCACCGCCCACGGTGTCCAGCACGACGTCCGCGCCGCCTCCGCCGGTCAGGCGCAGGACCTCCGCCACCGCCTGATCGCCGGGGTGGGCGGACGTGTCCACTGTCGCGTGGGCCCCGAGTTCGGCGGCCCGGGCGGCCTTGGCGGACGAACCCGCCACGGCGATGACCTTGGCCCCCAACTCGGCGGCGACCTGCACCGCCGCGCTGCCGACCCCGCTCGCCGCGGCGTGCACCACCACGGTCTCGCCTTCGCCCAGCCTGGCCAGGTGGCGCAGGCAGTACCAGGCGGTGAACCAGGCCGTGGGCAAGGCTGCGGCCTCGATCGCGGCCAGGCCGTCGGGTAGCACGCACACCCGGCCCGCTGGTACGGCCGCGAGTTCCGCGTACAGTCCCGTGCCCGTCGCCATAACGCGCTGGCCGATCCGGACGTCGTTCACGCCCGCCCCGACCGCCTCCACGACGCCGGCCCCTTCCAGACCCGGAATCAGCGGAGGTCGCCCCGCGCGGTGGTAAGCGCCGGCGCGGATGAGCGCGTCCGCCCTGTTGACACCTGCCGCCTCGACTCGCATCAGGACCTGGCCCGGCCCCGGCACGGGGTCGGGCTCCTCCGCTGCGATCAGTACCTCCGGGCCGCCGAACTCATCGATCCGCACCGCGCGCATGCCGCATCCCATTTCTTTCGACACCAGTTGAACCGGTGTCATCGTCTGACACCGCATGAACCGGTGTCAAGCGGGTAGGATCGGCGCATGACCGCACCAGCCGCGGACGATGCCCTGCTGGCGTTCCCGTTCATCGGTGGGCGCCCCTGCCTCGACTTCGTCGCCACCCTCGGCAAACGCCACTCGGTGCCCGTCGAACGGCTTCGTGGCCCCGACTCCTTCGGCCGCTGGATCGTCGAGGCCGGGCTGCAGTCCCAGGAACCGGTCATCTCGCCGGAAGATCTGGCCGCGGCCCGGGTGCTGCGCGAGGCGCTCTATCGGCTGCTGACCTCCGCGATGCACGGCAGGCGTCTCGACCCGGCCGACGTCGACGAGACCAACCGGGCCGCCACACGCCCGGATCTCGCGCCCCAGCTCGTTCGCCGCGACATTGACGCGGTAGCCCTGGGGCATGCGCGCGGCATCGCCTCCGCCGTGCTGGCGACCATAGCCCGCGACGCGGTGCTGCTGGTCGGCGGCCCGCTCATGGACCGGGTCAAGGAGTGCGAGAACAGCGGCTGCTCACTGCTGTTCCTGGACGACTCGCAGGCCCGACGACGGCGCTGGTGCTCCATGGAACGCTGCGGAAACCTGGCGAAGATCGCCGGCTATCGCGCCCGCAACCGAGCCGCCTCTCGCAAGCCCTGAACACTGCCCTGCCGACAACATCATCCAACCTCGACGAAGCCGGTTCTCCCCTGACCGCTTGAGCGGTGCCGTCGGATTGGCCCCTGCCTCGAGCGCGGGTGCCGGTGCGGCAGATGGTCATGGGTGCGGCGCCACGAAGCTGCTACACCCCGGCGACGCGTCCGACGAAAAGGGAACGGGTCGGCGGATCGGCGCCTGTCAGGGTCATTCCAGAGAGGATGGGTCATGGCCACGACTCCCCCTGCACCTGCGGAACTTCCCCAGCACCACACCGTGGGCCGTGTCCCACTCATCAGCGGGAGAAGTACATCTCCTGGCTCAATGAGCATGCGCCTCGCTACGCAGCCGCCGACGCCATCGACGACCCCTTCATCGAACGCCTCCGCGAGCACTTGCCCGAAACCGACGACATCCCTGAGTTCGAGCCCTTGCGCCGAGCGCTGTCACCTGCCGCGCGCGATCTTTTCGACTTCGACTGGGATGACGCGCTCACAGATCCCTGGCCCGATGCTTGGGAACTGGCCCTCGAAATTCGCGACGCGTGGCAGCCGCTCGTCCTGCGTTACGAACGCGGCGCCCCCCGTCAGGCGGTCGCCCGGTATTTCGGGGTCGACCGATATCACTTCACCGACGAATCCCTCCACGACCCCGACGCCCAAGGAGCCTACGGCCCTTCGCGACTTCTCCACGAGGCCGACCGGCTCTCCCAGCTCGACCGCGCGGCCCAGCAGCTCGAAGTGCTGCTGCGGGACCACGCCGCCGGCGGCGCGCTACGAGCGGATCAAGTCTGACGGTGCTGGTGCCCGCCTGCTGCTGGTGCCTGCCTGCCGTTGGCGGCCACCGCCGTCCTGGGCCGAACGGGTCACGGGGCATCCCTGAGGCCGGCCCCTTCCGGGATCGCGAAGGGCGTAGTTCTTCGGCACGCTGTTTCCTGGCGGACCCAACCCAGACGGCTGACCAGACCCTTCCGACACGCCCGTTCCAGGCAGGCCCAACCCCGACGGCCGACCAGCTCCAGCCGGCTCGCCGACACGCCGATTCCTGGCGGGCTCAACCCGGACGACCGATCAACTCCATCCGGCTCGCCGACACGCCGGTTCCGGGCAGGCCCAACCCCGACGACCGACCAGCCCCTTCCGGCTCGCCGACACGCCGGATCCAGGCAGGCCCAACCCGAACGACCGACCAACTCCATCCGGCTCGCCGGACGTCTCCGCGGCCCGGCGTCCACTCTGCCCAGGCCCGTTCCACCGCCCTCTTCCAGCTCGCGACCGGTCGGCCGGTCTGCCCGGTGCCGTTCTGGCGCGCGTGCTCGCCTGGCAGCGCGCCGACATAGGACTGGCTACGTCGCCGAGTTCAGGCGGTGAGCCCCGTACTGACCGCACGAATCTGGAAGGAGCACATCCACGATGAGCCCGGCCCACCCGACCGAGTGCTGGCTCACGCCAAGCGCTCAGACCCGCCCCTCGCCGATCAACGGCAGCGGCCTGTTCGCCATCGAACGCATCCGTCAAGGCGCGGTCATCATGCGGCTCGGCGGGCAGCTGATCGACGATGAGACCCTGGCCTCTCTCACACCGCCCTACAGCAGCCTGACTGTCGAGGAGGGCCTTCACCTGCTTCTCGATCCCGCTCATCCGGTGCGCTACGGCAATCACTCCTGCGAGCCCAACCTCTGGCACCGCGACGCGACGACGGTGATCGCACGATGCGACATCAACCCCGGCGATGAACTGACCATCGACTACGCCACTCACACCGGCGTTGAAACATGGTCGATGGCCTGCCGCTGCGCCAAGCCCCGCTGCCGACGCACCGTGACCGGCCACGACTGGCGACTGCCTGAACTCCAGTCCGCCTACGGCACTCGCTGGAGCCCGCCACTACTCGATCGCATCAGAACCGCCACCAGGCGGAGGCGTTCAGACAGTTGGAACACCTGACGGCGGCAAGGCTACGGCGCTCGACCAGGTCAGCACCGACCGCTGATCAGCCGCTGCAACTTTTCTGACCCGTTGATCATCGAACGGAGTCGGATCTCGGCGAGATCTGGCATGCACGCTCCCTCGTGAAAGCGCCAAGCCGATCAATCACCCACGATGAGGACTGTCTATGACGTCTACCGACGACGCGGCCGAGCAGACCTCCGGCAAGCCGACTCGCCGTCCAGGGCTGCTGTTCCGTAATCGTGACTACACCGGCTGGTGGCTCGGCGAGACTGTTTCGGAGTTCGGCAGCGCGTTGTCGGTCGTCGCCTACCCGCTGCTGGTCCTCGCAGTGACCGGCTCGGCGGCGGGAGCCGGCGCGGTCGAGGCGGCCGCCAACATCGGCTTCCTGGTCACCCTGCTGATCGGTGGGGCGCTCGCCGACCGCTTCTCGCGCCGCACGATCATGCTGGCCGGACCGCTCGTGCAGGCGGTCGCCGTGAGCACGGTGGTGGTGGCGGTGGCGCTCGACCGCGTCACCGTCCCGCACATCGCCGCTGTGGGGTTCGTGCAGGGCCTGGCCGGTGGGCTGTCCGGCGGCGCGGAGTTCGCCGCGCTGCGCCGGGTGGTGCCGGAGCACCAGTTGCCGACCGCGTTCGCGCTCATGCAGGGGCGGACCATGGCGATCAGGCTGGCCGGGCCGTCCGCCGGAGGGTTCCTGTTCGGCATCGCGCGGGCGGTGCCGTTCCTGGTCGACGTGCTCTCCTTCCTCGTCAGCGCGGTGGGCGTGCTGCTGATCCGCCGCCCCCTCGGCCCTGACCTGGACGAGCACGAGCCCCGGGAGCCGGTCCTCGCGAGCATCGCGGGCGGCTTCCGTTTCATCCGCGGCCATGCCTACCTGCGGTTCATGACGGTGTGGATCGCGCTCGCCAACGCCTGCAACGGCGGGTTGTTCCTCCTGGTCGTCGTGCTGGTGCACAACCGGGGCGGCAGCGCCGTGCTCGTCGGTGCGGTCACCTCCCTCGGCGCGGTGGGCGGGCTCGCCGGATCGCTGCTGTCCGGATGGATCACCCGGCGGGTGCCAGGGCGGCTGCTCGCCATCGCCTCGTCCTGGTTGACGGCCGCCGTGGCCGTCGGAATCGCGTTCGCGCCGCACCCATGGCTGATCGGCGGGTTGATGTCGCTGATGATGTTCCTGGCCGGGCCGATCAACGTCGTCCTGGCCACGTACGAGGCGCGGACCATCCCGGACGCGTTGATGGGGCGGGTCTCCAGTGCGATCAACTTCGGGGCCTGGTCGATCCGGTGGCTCGGCGCCCTCGGGGCCGGTGTCCTGGCATCGGCCTTCGGACCGGTGGCGGCGACGACGGTCTTCGCCGGGGTGCTGGCGTTGATCGCGGTGAGCACCATGGTCGCCAAGGGTCTGTACGTGCTCAACCGGCCCATCGACGAGGTCACCTCGGGCTAGCGATCGTCTCGAGTGCCGACGACTGGGTGATCTGGGCGGAGGGATCGGCGGGCGCCTCCTCGCCGATCCCCCACCGCCATGGCCGACTTGCCGATCTCGACCGGGAGGGTGTTCAGCCGCAAAGGGCCCGGATCGGATCTCATCTCCGCCCACGCATACGGCCGACCCAATGGATCCTGCAACTGCCCGCGCATACGGCCGACCCAGCGGATCCTGTGACCAGCCACGTATGTGGCCGGCCCAGCCAGATCCTGCGACCGGCCGCGCGCCGTCGGGCTGGGCCTGCCCGCCGCCATGGCCGCGAACGCCGTATCGAACCGGCGGCGGCCCAAGGCCACCACGCCACCACCCGCCCCGCTTTGATGCTGCGGCCGGCCGCTCCCCGTTGGTCTCTTGACGACCTGCAGCTCGGCGCGACCAGGATGTGGGCGGGGGTTGGTGCGGGGCGGCGTGGGAGAACCGCTCCCGCCTGCGGGGCCGGCGTGCTATCCGCCGATGTGTGGTGCGCGGGCGGCGGCGGAGCCGTCCCGGATCACCTCGCCGGTGAGGTTGCCGTTGGCTCCCGAGCCCAGGAAGACGATGAGGTTGGCCACATCGTCGGAGGTGGAGAGCCTGCGGGTGGGCGTGGCAGCGGCGAGGGCGTCGGTGACGAACGCCGGAATGTCCGGGCGGCTGTCGGTCAGGGTGAAGCCCGGCGCCACGACGTTGACCAGGATCCCGTCCCGGCCGCTGTTCCAGGCCAGGCTGCGGGCGAGGCCGTACAGACCTGATTTGGCGGTGCCGTACGGGCCAGGACCGGGCAGGCCCTCCTCCGCGACGCTCGAGGAGATCAGCACGATCCGGCCCCAGCCCTTGGCGCGCATGCTCGGCAGGACCGCGCGGACGGAGGCCGCCGTACCGATCAGGTTGGCGCTGATCATCGCCTCCCACTCCCGCAGCGGCACGTCCTCGAACCGGAGGCTGGGATCGGGCGGGCCGTCGCCGCCCCAGCGCACGGCGTTGGCAATGAGGACGTCGATCCCGCCCCAGTGTTCGACGACGGTCGCGACGGCGCGGTCGACGGCGGGGAGGTCTTCGAGGTCGAGCCGGACGACGTACGCCTGCCCGCCGGAAGCCTCGACGTCGGCGGCCACCTTCTCGGCGCGGTCGGGGTTGTTGCGGTAGGTGATCGCCACGCGGGCGCCCTCGCGTCCGTAGGCGCGGGCGGTCGCGGCTCCGATCCCGGTCGACGCGCCGGTGATCAGGACCACGCGGCCGTTGAGATCTGTGTTCATGGTGTGGTTGTCCTCTTGTCTTCGCTGATCGGGGAGAGAGTCACGGTCAGGACGGCGTCTCGGCGCCCACCCGGGTCGCCAGCGCGTGCACCGCGTCGAGCGCCGCGGCGTGGGAGACCTCGTGCTGCTCGCGGAACTGCGCGAGGAAGGGCATGACCGTGGCGTGCGTGAGCTCGGCATGGACGAACTCCACGTCGTCCAGTCCGAGCACGGAGAAGTAGGCGCGCAGGTAGGGCTCCTGGAAGTCGAACTGCTCGCGGGGCGTGCCGGGCCCGTAGCCCCCGCCGCGCGCGCTCAGCACCACGGCCGACTTCCCCTTGAGCGGGAGCCAGGGCAGGGTCACGCGGTCGATCCACGCCTTGAGCGCGGCGGGCACCGTGAAGTTGTACATCGGCACGCCCAGGAGCAGGACGTCGGCCGCGAGGAGCTGCTCCACCAGCGGGCGGGTGGCTGCCCAGCTTCTGGCCAGTTCGGGGGCGCCGGCGGCCACTGTGTCCATGGTCTCGATGTCGCGGACGCCGTTGACGGATGACTGGGTGGCGAGGTGGACACGTTCCTCGTCGATGGGCGGCACCGGGTCCTCCACCAGGTCGCGATAGGTGTAGACCCCGGCCGGATGGGTGGCCCGCCAGTCGGCCACGAAGGCCCTGCCGAGCTTGCGCGAGAAGGAGTCGCTGCGCCCGCTGGCGTCCAGATGCAGAAGATGCGTCACAAGATTGCCTCACATTCAAGATGATCTGGAATCGCAATCAATATAGAGCAAGATAGTCTCAAGTCAAGAACATCTCGTCTTGCTATCATGCTCTGCATGGCCATCTCTGACGCCTCCGAAGGCTCGTCCGGCGGCTGGTTGCACCAGGACCTGCACTGGGTGTTCGCGCGGCTGAAGCAAGGCCTGGCCACAGCCGAGACCGCGGTCGTGCGGGAGCACGGCATGACGCTGTGGGGCTACACGGTTCTGATGGCGATCGTCGACGCCCCCGCCCGCACCCAGCTCGCCCTCGCCCAGGCCGTATCGGTCGACAAGAGCAAGCTGGTCCTCATCCTCGACGAGCTGGAAAGCACGGGCCTGGTGCGCCGCCGGCCGGACCCCGCCGACCGCCGGGCCCGGATCATCGAGGTCACCCCCGAAGGCAGCCACACACTCAAAGCCGCCCGCGGCGACATCGAGGCGATCGAAAACCAGCTCCTGGCCGGCCTCTCCCCTTCGGCTCGGACCGGCCTGCAGAGCGCGTTGCAGCATCTCGTCGGCGAGCCCATCGCGAGAGTCGAGGACGGACGGCCGCACGAAACCGCCTGCGCGCCCGACCAAGCCTGACCGCGCCCTCAACCAGTGGCCGGCCGCGCGTTCCCGCCTGTCCGATCCGTGCCTCGGTGCAGGTTATATCCCACCCCGAACCCGTACTCACCTGATAGCGTGGCAAGCGCAAGGCCATGGGAGGGCTTCCTTCTCACCCTTTTGGAACCGGAGTGCCCCTTCGCGGGGCGCCGGTCTGGTTCTAGCTCTTCCGCTTTCCTTGCATCCCCGGGGCTCTCCGCCCCGAAGACCTCCTTGAGGACGCGGGGACGCCACCCCGGCCGCGGACGGCGGTGCGGTTTCCGGCGTGGTGAAGGCCTTGGCGGAGCTTGAAGACGGGCACCCCCATCGTGTGAATCCCGCCGGACATGACGATATGCGACATCTCATGTGATGAGCGTTACAAATTCTGGCGCGTCGGCATGAGACCGGCGCATACTCCTGTTCCATGCCAAATCACATGATCAACCGGCGGGCCCTCCTGCGCGCCGGCATCGTCGCCGGCGGTCTCCTGACCGGCACGGCCTCCGCGGGCACCGCCGTATTCGCCCGCACCGCTCAGCCCTCGAACGGGACCGCCCCCGACCAGCGTCCCGCCACCCCGGACCAGGCGTGGGCGACGCTGCGCGAGGGCAACCGCCGCTGGGTGGACGGCACGGCCACCCACCCGCACCAGGACGTGGACCGGCGCAAGGAAGTGGCGCAGAAGCAGGACCCGTTCGCGGTCGTCTTCTCGTGCATCGACTCGCGGGTCTCCCCCGAATTAGTCTTCGACGCCGGGCTGGGCGACCTGTTCGTGGTGCGGACCGCCGGGCAGACCATCGACCCGCTGGTGACGGGCGCCGCCGAGTACGGTCCGGCCGAGCTCGGCACCCCGCTCGTCGTCGTGCTCGGCCATCAGCGCTGCGGAGCCGTCACGGCCGCCGCGGAAGCGCTGCACGATCACAAGAAGCTGCCCGGCGAGCTGAACACCATCGCCTCCGCCCTGCGTTCGGCCTACACGCGTTCGGGCGGCGACGTCGACAAGATGATCCGCATCAACACCGTCGACGTGGTCAAGCAGCTCAAGAAGGACAAGCTCTTCGCGCCTCGCATCGCCAAGGGTGAGCTCAAGGTCATCGGCGCGTACTACTCGATCGACACCGGCGCGGTCACCCGCCTCGTCTGACCCGGGGCTCGCGTCACCGAGCACGCCCTCGACAGCGGGGACGCTCAGCTTGAGCGCCCCCGCCGAGGTCATCGAACGGAAACCCGGCTCCGCCGCGAGCCCGTCCTCCACGTGGAAGAGCACCGACAGCGTGGAAGAGCACCGTCGTGGAAGAGCACCGACGGCGAGCAGCCTCACCCGGCCCGTAGTGCCGGTCGCTCCTGCGGCAGCGCCGCGCCGGTGTCCGGAACGTCCGGCCCGGTCGCGCCGCCGTACGTGGTGATCTTGTACTCGATCGCCGTGAGGGAAAGGGTCAGCTCACGGATCCGGCGGCGGATGGTGTCGCGATGTTCGACGAGCATGTCGAGCCGATCGGGCACCGTGTGCTCCCCCGCGTCGACGAGCGAGATGTAGTCCTGCAGGTCGCGCATCGGCATGCCGGACAGCCGCATCCGGGTGAGGAACACCAGGCGCCGCACCGCGTGGGCGTCGTAGACGCGGTGACCGTTGCCGTCGCGGGCCACCTCGACCAGCCCGGCCCGCTCGTAGTAGCGCAGCGTGTGGGGCGAGATGCCGAGGAGCTCGGAGACCTCGGCGATCATCATCGGCTCGGGCACGTCGGCCAGGTCGGTGAGACGGTGGATCGCCTCCACGGACGGCGGGCCGTCGTCCCCGACCGTTTCGAGTGCCCTGGTCATCAGGTCGTCGGTGGCCATGACCACCAGCCTAGACGGGCCGGACCGAAGCCGGGACACCCTCGAAGTCGGCGCTCCGAGCGGTCTCGGCCCACTGCTCGACCCCGTCCAGGCCACGCCGGTACGCGCCCGAGATCCGCTCGACCGCCTCGCGCCCGAGCGGAAGCCGCAGCGGCACCTCGTCGCCGTGCGCGAGGGACACGATGATCTCGGCCGCCCGTACCGGGTCGCCTTCCTGGCGGCCGTCGGCCCCGGCCATGTCCGCGCGTACCGCGGCCAGCAGTTCACGGTAGGTCTCGGACGTCTCCACGAACTCCAGCACGTCACCCGCGTTGAAGTCGGTCCGGAACCGGCTGGGCTCGACGATCATCACGCGGATCCCGAACTGCGCCACCTCGCCGGCCAGCGCCTCCGACCAGCCTTCGAGAGCGAATTTCGACGCGGAGTACGCCGACACGCCGGGGAACGACATCCGCCCGCCCTGGCTGCTCATCTGCACGATCGTCCCGGTGCCCCGCGCGCGCATCGCGGGCAGCGCCGCGCGGACGAGCGCGGCGGGGCCGAACAGGTGCAGATCCATCAGCTCACGCAGCCGCTCGTCGCCGACCTCCTCGACCGCTCCGACCACGGCCCGGCCCGCGTTGTTGACGAGCACGTCGAGCTGCCCGAAACGGACAAGGGTGACACGTACCAGCTCGGCGGCCGCAGTGGTGTCCCGGGCGTCGAACTTCGCGATCAGGCAGTCGTCCGGGTGCTTCGCCGCCAGGTCGGCCACGCTCTCCGGCCGGCGTACCGCCGCCACCACGCGGTCGCCCGCCATGAGCGCCGCCTCCGCCAGGGCGCGCCCGAAACCGCGGGACGCGCCGGTGATGATCCAGGTCTTCGTCGTCATGGCGGGAACGCTATGGCTTCGAGCGCGCTCGAACGCAAACCCGTAGCCGTTCCGAAGAGATCCATAACTCCGCCGCTCCAGGGTGAGGGTCAACCGTTCGCCGCACCGCGGTGTTCTTCCCGACGTCCTTCCCCTCGTTGCTCTGGAGCCCCTCATGACTGCCCGCTGGGCGGCCCTGCCCGTGCTGCTGGTCGCGGTGTTCGTGACCACGCTGGACTTCTTCGTCGCGAACCTGGCCGTCCCGTCCATCCGCGCCGACCTGCGGGCCGGTGACGCGGCGGTGCAGTTCGTGGTCACCGGGTACGGGCTGGCGTACGCGGCCGGGCTGATCACCTCCGGGCGGCTCGGCGACCTGTACGGGCACCGGCGGATGTTCCGTACCGGGCTGGCGCTGTTCACGGTGGCGTCGGCGGGGTGCGGGCTCGCGGACGGGGCGGCCTGGCTGGTGGCCGCCAGGGTCGCGCAGGGCGTCGCGGCGGCGCTGCTCGCGCCGCAGGTCCTCACGCTGCTCGGGGAGCTCTACCGGGGCGCCGACCGGGCCACGGCCTTCCGCTGGTACGGCACGGCCGTCGGCCTGGCCGGAGTCAGCGGCCAGGTGATCGGCGGCGTGCTGGTGTCCGCCGATCCGCTGGGGCTGGGCTGGCGGGCCTGTTTCCTGGTGAACGTGCCCGTCGGCGCCGCGGCGCTGGCCATGACCGGACGCCTGCTCCCCCCGCCGCTGCCGTCGCCGCCGCGGCGGGCCGGGGACGGCATGTCCCGGGCCCGGCTCGATCTGGGCGGGGCCGGGGACGGCGCGTCCCGGGCCCGGCTCGATCTGGGCGGGGCCGGGCTGGTGACCGCCGGGCAGGTGGCGGTCGTGCTGCCCCTGGTCGAGGGCCGCGAACAGGGCTGGCCGCCGTGGGCCTGGTGGTGTCTGGCCGCCGCCGGCCCGATCCTGGTCGCGTTCGTCCGCCGGCAGCGGCGGCTGGCGGCCTCGGGGCGGACCCCGCTGCTCGACCTCGGCGTGTTCACGGACCGGACGTTCGCCTGGGGGCTGGTCGCGGTGGCGCTGCTCTTCGGCACCTCGGCCGGGTTGTCGTTCGTGCTCGCCCTCTACCTGCAGGACGGCCTCGGCCTCGGCCCCCTCGCCGCCGGAGCCGTGTGCACCGCGCTCAACGCGGGCTTCTTCGCCGCCTCGCTCCGCCCTGGACGCTTCGGCGCACCCGTGCTGCTGCTCGGGCTGTGCCTCCTGTACGACGTCGTGGCGCGCGGGGCGCAGCCGTACCAGGTGGCCATGGCCCTCCTCGTGGTCGGGGCCGGGATGGGACTGATCATGTCGCCGTTGCTCTCCTCGGTGCTGTCGGCCGTACGCCCCGAGCGGGCCGGAGCCGCGGCCGGGGTGCTCGGGACCGTCCAGGAGACCGGGGGCGTGCTCGGCGGCACGATCACCGGCACCGTCTTCTTCAGCACTCTGGACGGCGGCGACTGGCGGAGCGCGACGCTGACCGCGCTGTCGGTGCTGGTGGCGGGCGCGCTGGGGGTGCTGGCCCATGCCGTGCTGCGTCCGCGCGCCCGAACCCCGGTGCCGGCGGGGCCGGGCGAGCAGTACGATCCCGCACCCGTCGACCCGTGCCGGCCGCCCAGCGCTCGCTGAGGGCACGCGTGCCTGGTGCGGCGGTGACGAGCCGAGGGCGGTCAGGCGACGACCGCGAGCAAGGTCGTCATGGCCGCGGTGAGCTCCGGGTCGCCGCTCGGGTTCGAGCGCGCGCGGGCCTCCTCGACGGTGATGCCCCTGGTCGACAGCCGCCAGAACGTGTCCTGGTCCATCGAGACACTCGCGGCCGGCCCGCTGCCGGGCGTCGCCATCCGCCATCGGCCGTCCTGCCGGGCCACGTTCCACTGCCCGCCGGCCGGCCCGAGCACCTCCAGGCGAGCCACCGTGCCGTCGGGGCGTTCGCACGTCCTCAGCGTGTGCGGCAGGGCGCGGGCGAAGACGTCCAGCACCGGCGCCATGAGCTCCGGCTGTGTGGCTCCGGGCAGGGAGACGGCGTCGCGGATCTGCTGCTGGTGGACCCAGAACTCGGTGTATTCGCGGGCGATGTCGAGCCAGGCGGGGCTGTCGCGGTCCGTGGCGGCCCAGGAGACATTCAGGTCGGCGGGCGTTCGCAGATCGCGTGCCGCCCAGAGGGCGTCCAGCTGCGGTCCCAGGTGCTCCAGCAGGTCGATCAGCACCTGCGGGCTGAGCTGCCGACCGGCCCGGACGAATTCGTCGTTGGTACGCGCGAGGTAGGCGGGAAGGGTCTCGTCGTCGGCGAAGACGGCGCCCCCGTACCCGTCGCGGCTGCCTGACAGGCGTCGCAGGTAGTCGTTGAGGACGTGACCGGCGACGTCGTGCACGTCCCAGCCTGGACAGATCGTCGGCTGGGCCCAGTCCGCCGGGCCCAGCGCACGCAGCAGGTCCAGCATGGCCTGCCGCTCGCGCGGGAACAGCGGGCGGACGTCGATGACCGGGCCGAAGATCGTCATGGCGCGACCCTACTGAACTCCGCGACCAGGTGAAACCCGATATCGAGCCGGTCCGGCCTGCGACGGGACCGCTAGCGGAGGAGCACCGGCAGCGTCGTGGGCCCCTCGGTGACGAGGGACGAGGTGTACGGGAGCTCGCCGGGCTCGACCGCCGGCCGCAGATCGGGGAACCTGCCGAACAACGACGCCAGCGCGATGCGTGCCTCCAGCCTGGCCAGCGGCGCCCCCAGGCAGAAGTGCGGACCGCGGCCGAACCCGAGGTGCGCGTCCGGCTCCCGCGCCGCGTCGAACCGCTCCGCCTCCCCGCCGAACCTGCCCCTGTCCGTCCCGGTGCTGGCGACGCCGACCATGATGGGCTGGCCCGCCCCGACCGTCACCCCGCCGAGCCGCACGTCCCGCAGCGGATACCGGAACATGACGCTGATCACCGAGTTCCTGCTGCGCAGCGCCTCCTCCACCACCTGTTCCCAGGCGTACTTCGCGCGCGCGTAGGCCAGCTGCTCCGGGTCCGAGCACAGGGCGACGACCGTGTTGGCGAGCAGGTGCACCGTGGTCTCGTGACCGGCGATGAGCACCAGCCACAGGATCCACACCATCTCGCTGTCGGACAGGCGGTCGCCGTCGTCCTCCTGCGCCCGGATCAGGCCCGTGGTGAGGTCGTCGTCCGAGTCGTCGCGTTTGCGCTCGATGAAGGCGGCCAGATACCCGAGCAGCCCCGCGTTGGCGGCGAGCATCTCCTCCGGCGGGGTGGTGTGCTGCAGCAGGGTGTGGCTCCAGTCGCGGATCTGCTGCTGCTCGGCCCGCGGCACCCCGAACAGCTCGCAGATCACCATGACCGGCAGCGGTTCGGTGAAGAAGCTCACCAGGTCCACCGGGTCACCCTGGTCGGCCATCCGGTCGAGCAGTTCGTCGGTGATCTGCTGGATGCGCGGGGCCAGCCCCTGCACGCGGGCCGGGGTGAAGGCCCGGTTGATGAGCCCCCGCAGCCGCCGGTGGTCCGCGCCGTCCTGGGTCAGCAGGTGTTCGCCCTCGATGAGCTGGCGCAGCGGCCAGTCGGCCGGGATGGTGCCGTCGTTCAGCGCCGTGAAGTTCGCCGGGTTCTTGCTGAACAGCGTGTCGTCGTGCGTCAGGATCTCGTTGACCACATCGTACGAGGTCGCGAGCCAGGCGGGCACCTGGCCCGGCAGCTCGACGCGTAAGATCGGCCCGCTCTGGTCGTGGTAACGGCGGATGGTCTCGGACGTCCGCTCCGACGGCACGGGGATCTGGAGAGGAGTAGCCATGGAAATTCCCCACTATGCGATCAATGTCCCCCTCACTTTCCGCGTTGCCCCCGACCGGGCCAAGTCGCGAACGTTGTCACTGCCGAGCCCTCAACATCTGCCGCTCCCGCCATTGCGAAGGCGTCGCGCAGGCTAAGCCTGAGTCACGCTCGTCACCGCCGTCCGCCGAACTCCCAGTCGTGGACCTCGATGTCGGCGTACCGGTCCTGGGTCAGGACGGAGCGCGCCGCATCGGGGTCCGGCGCCCGGACCAGCAGCGCCGTACCCAGCCAGGTGGTGCCGTCGTCGGACAGCAGCGGCCCGTACGCGATCAGTTCGTCCCGATCGGGCGGCGGGACGAGGTCGGCGGCCTGACCCGATCCGAGGCCCAGCACCAGATACCGGTTGCCGCCCTCCCGGCCGCCGGGGAAGTCCCACATGGTGCGTCCCAGCACGTTGCGCCATCGGCGCAACATCACGTCCCGGTACACACCCGCCTGGTAGTTGGGCTCGTCGAAGGCGAACGCACGCGCGGTGGCCAGATCCGGCAGGTCCACGATGTGCACGCTGCCGGTGGCCGTGTCGGTGCCCCGGCCGAAGGTCGGGCCACGGGCGATCATCTCCGCCGCGTACCGGTCCATGTAGGACCAGTGGGCTTCCAGCAACTCGTCGCGCAGCGCGGCGGTGTCAGACCGGTCACGGTGATAGCAGAGGAACTCCATGCCGAGAGTTCCTACCACGAACCTCGCTCAGGGCCTGCCGGCGCCGGGCACGGAGACGGGGAGGGTGAGGATCTGTCCGGTGCGTGGCCCGTCGGTCAGCCGCCGGAGGTTGTCGGTGACGCCGTCGGACGCGCGCCACTCGGCGGTCAGGACGAACAGGGTGCGCCGGTCCGGACCGCCGAGCATCAACGCGAACGGCGCCTGGTTCTCCGGGAGTTCGATGCTTTCGAGGATCTTGCCGCCCTCGGCGACGCGAGCGACGGAGGAACCGCCGATGGAGACCCATACCGCGCCTTCTGCGTCGAGGCAGATGCCGTCCGGGGCGACGCCGTCGGCGAAGACCCGCCGGTTGGCCAGCCCTCCGTCCGCGTCGACGTCGAACGCGGTGAGCCGCCCCGCGAACGACTCCGAAACGATCAGCGTCCGGTCGTCGGGCGTGATGACCATGCCGTTGGGGAACTGGATGTCGTCGGCGACCTGGCGCAGCTCCCCGTCCGGCGTGACGAGCTTGATGTAGCCGGGCTTGGGCGCTCCGCCACCGGCGAAGTCGAAGTCCGCGCCGTTGATGTAGACGTTGCCGCGCCCGTCCACGACGATCTCGTTGCCGCCCTGTTCGGCGACGGTGACCATCGACCCGCCGGGCTCCTGGCGGCGCAGCCTGTCCCCGGTCACCAGCAGCCTGCCGTCGGGCAGCCAGTCGATGGAGTACCCCATCGGCACCGGTCCCCGTACGGATGCGACCTCCGGCTTGCCGTCAAGGTCGACGGCCACGATCTCCCTGTCGATCCAGTTGCAGAACCACAGTCGGCCCTCGTGCCAGCGCGGCGACTCGGGAATCCCCAGACCGCTCAGCAGGATCTCCGGCTTGGACATGACGCCTCCTCATTTCGCCCGGCCACACCGACCGCGGCCCGGCTTTCCTGCCCTCTACACGAACGGCCCCCTGCCAGATCGACACTCTCCCGTACGTGCCTTCAAGGTCGGACGAGCTCCAGGGCGATGGCCCACCAGTCGCCCGGCCCCCAGCCGAGGAACTATTAACTTCGTCAAGAATTGAATTCCGGCAAGGGAGCATTTACGCTCCAGAGGTCCGATGTCTCCACTACCCCCCGGTGGTGACCATGCCCTCCCGACGATCTCTCCTCAAGGCCGGCGGAGCTCTCACCGCGGCCACGCTCGTCCCCGGAACCATGTCCGCGCACGCCGAGGCCCAATCGGCTGACCCCTGGCACGAGGTGCCGCGCATCCTGCGCAAGATCCGGCCCCCTCGGTTCAGGAACCGAAGGTGGGATGTCACCGCGTTCGGCGCCGTGGGTGATGGCACGACCGACTGCACGGCCGCGTTCAGGGCCGCGATCGCCGAGTGCCATCGCAGGGGCGGCGGCCGGGTCGTCGTCCCGCCGGGACGCTTCCTCACGGGCGCCATCCACCTGCTCAGCGACGTCGAGCTGCACGTGTCCGAAGGCGGCGTGATCGCCTTCAGCACCGACCCGAACGCGTACCTGCCGGTCGTCTTCACCCGGTGGGAGGGCACGGAATGCTACAACTACAGCCCCTTCATCTACGCCCACGGCCAGCGCAACATCGCGGTCACGGGCAAGGGCACGCTCGACGGCCAGGCCCGGCAGGGCCCGTGGGAGAGCTGGTACGCCAACAGCGGCCCCCAAGGCGCCGACCAGCGGGAGCTGCGCAGGATGGGCGACGAAGGCGTGCCGGTCGAGCAGCGGGTGTTCGGGGCGGGGCACTATCTGCGCCCGGCCATGGTCCAGTTCGTGAAATGTCGCGACATCTTGGTCAGTGACGTCACGATCCTCGAACCGCCCATGTGGACCGTGAACCCGGTCCTGTCCACGAACGTCACCGTCCGCGGCATCACCGTGGTCAGCACCCTCTACAACACCGACGGCTGCGACCCCGAGTCGTCGTCGTACGTGCACATCCACGGCTGCCGGTTCAACACCAACGACGACTGCGTGGCGGTCAAGTCGGGACGCGACGCCGACGGCAGGCGGGTGGGCGTGCCCAGCGAGAACATCGTCGTCCAGGACTGCCTGTTCTCGGGCCGCTGGGGCGGCATCACGGTCGGCAGCGAGATGTCGGGCGGCGTCCGCAACGTCTTCGCCGAACGATGTGTGATCAACTCGCCGGACTTCCCCGGCAACTACCCGGTGAAGTACCCCGTCTACATCAAGGCCAGCAAGAAGCGCGGCGGTTTCGTCAGGGGCGTCTACGTACGCGGCTTCACCGGTCAGAACGTGGACCGCGAGGTGATGTTCGTCAACATGGCCTACGCGAGCAACGAGCAGGGCACCGAGCCGGTGTCGGTACGCGACCTCCGGATGGAGCACACCAAGCTGGACGGCGCCGACGCCGTGCTGAACCTCGTCGGCCTGGAGACCGACCACCTGGCCGGTGTGCGGCTTGAGCGGTGCGTGTTCACGAACGTCACCGGCCCGGACAAGGTCGCGTTCACGGACGATCTGGTGCTGCGGAAGGTGTTCGTGAACGGAGTGGAGCAGTGAGGAATCTACTGCGGTCGCAGTAGCGTGGACGGGTACCAAGGGATGAGGGAATCCGCCCAGCTCAGCCCTAGTGTTTAAAGGTGCGTACGGTGACCTGGCTGAGACGGGAACTCCTTTCCCGGCCCTATGCGGCCGACACGATCCTGGCCGTGTGCGTGTATGCGATGACGCTGCTGGCGCCGGGCCCGCCCCCGCCGACGCCGGGGGCGGAGTGGCACGGCCCGGCGCAGCCCCTCACCGCGCAAGACCTCGCGCTGGCCGCGGTCGTCTGCGGCGCTCTGGCCTTCCGGCGGCGGTGGCCCCGCTCCGTGCTCGCCGTCACGGTCGCCGGGTTCGTCGCCTACACCGCGATCGGCACCGGGCGGAGCCTGTTGGACCTGTGGCCGGCGATCGCGGTCTACACGGTGGCCTCGCGATGCCCGCGCCGGCACGCGTGGGCGTACGGCGGGCTCGCCGCGCTCGTGGTCGCCGTGGCCAGGATCGTGTTCGACGGGAGTGGGTGGCTGGCGCCCGAGGTGCTGGCGCCGATCGCGTCCATCGGCATGGCCACCGCGGTCGGGGACTCGCTGCGCAGCCGCCGGGCCTATGTGGCCGCCGTCGAGGAGCGGGCGCGCCGGGCCGAGGCGACGCGCGAGGAGGAGGCCGAACGCCGGGTGATGGAGGAACGGCTGCGCATCGCCCGGGAGTTGCACGACGTTCTCGCCCACCACATCGCGCTGATCAACGTGCAGGCGCAGGTGGCCTCGTACACGCTGGTGACCGAGCCCGAGCAGGCCCGCACGGCGCTGGGCCACGTCCGCGAGGCCGGCAGGGAGGCGCTGGACGAGTTGCGGACGACGGTGGGGCTGCTGCGCCGTCCCGGCAGCCGCGACGAGCTCCTCACCGAGCCCGCGCCGGGGCTGGACCGGCTGCCCGACCTGGTCGACTCCTTCACCGCCGCCGGGCTGAAGGTGGGCCGGCTCGTCTGCGGCGAGCCGCGGCCGCTGCCCGCGCCCGTGGACCTGGCCGCGTTCCGGATCGTCCAGGAGGCGCTGACCAACGTGAGCAAGCACGCGCCGCGGGCGACCGCCACCGTGCGGATCGAGTACGCCGCCGACGGGATGATCGTGGACGTGACCGACGACGGCCTGGGTGGCGCGGGCGGGATCTCCTCCGGGACCGGTCACGGGCTGATCGGCATGCGGGAGCGGGCCCTGTCGGTCGGGGGCACCTTCCTCGCCGGCCCCGTGGACGGCGGCGGGTTCCGGGTGCACGCCGTGCTCCCCACCTCCAGGGAGAGCGGGCGATGACCGTCAAGGTGCTGCTGGCCGACGACCAGGCGCTGGTCCGCGCCGGGTTCCGGGTGCTGATCGACTCGGCCCCCGACCTGCGGGTGGTCGGCGAGGCCGCCGACGGTTATGACGCCGTACGGCTGGCGCGCGAGACCATGGCCGACGTGGTGCTGATGGACGTGCGCATGCCTGGGATGGACGGCCTGGCCGCGACGCGGGCGATCACCGGCGACGCCGCCATGGCCGGGGTCCGGGTGCTGGTCCTGACCACGTTCGAGATCGACGAGTACGTCTTCGCCGCGCTGCAGGCGGGCGCCAGCGGCTTCCTCGGCAAGGGCGTGGAGGCCGGCGAGCTGCAGGAGGCCATCAGGGTGGTCGCCAAGGGCGAGGCGCTGCTGTCGCCGTCGGCGACCAGACGCCTGATCACCCGCTTCCTGGCCGGCCCCGGCGTATCGGCCCAGCACGTGCCCGAAGACCTGGCCGTGCTCACCGAGCGCGAGCGCGAGGTGATGATCCTGGTGGCCTGCGGGCGCACCAACGACGAGATCGCCGACCTGCTGGGCATCAGCCGGGTGACCGCCAAGACGCACCTCAACCGGGCCATGGCCAAGCTGAAGGCGCACGACCGCGCCCAGCTGGTGATCATCGCGTACGAGACCGGCCTGGTCCGCCCCCAGACCCGCTGATCGGCCGGGAACCGCGAGCGCAGTAGCCCGCGTCCCGCGTCTACTGCGCTCGCCGCAGCTCAGAACCCTCCTGCGGGCGGACGTCCGTCCGGAGCGACGCCACGAGGCTTGAAGGGTGACGTTCCGGCGCCGCGGACCGTCGAGGACCGCCGGTCCGGCATCCCCTACATGAGGAAGTCAATGATCAACATGAGCCGCGCCCCAGGCGCCCTCCGCGATTTTCAGCCCGAGCAGTTGCCGAATCCCACGGTCGAGATCGTCATCCCCGTCTACAACGAGGAGCGCGCGCTCCCGGGATGCCTGCGCACCCTGCACGCGCACCTCCGCGAGCGGATGCCGTTCCCCTGGCGGATCACCGTGGCGGACAACGCGAGCGTCGACCGGACGCTGGAGGTGGCCCGGGAGCTGGCCGCCGAGCTGCCCGGGACGAACGTGGTCCACCTCGGCAGGAAGGGACGCGGGCTCGCGCTGCGGACGGTGTGGGGCGCGAGCGAGGCCGACATCGTCGTCTACATGGACGTCGACCTGTCCACGCGCCTGGACGGGCTGCTGCCGCTGATCGCCCCGCTCGCCAGCGGCCACTCCGATCTCGCCATCGGCAGCCGGCTGGCCCCCGGCGCGCGCACGGTACGCGGTCCGCGCCGCGAGCTGATCTCCCGCTGCTACAACGCGATCATCCGGCTCACGCACGGAGCCCGCTTCACCGACGCGCAGTGCGGTTTCAAGGCCGCCCGTACGGACGTGCTCGGCCCCCTTCTCGAAAGAACCCAGGACGACGCCTGGTTCTTCGACACCGAGCTGCTGCTGCTCGCCGAGCACAACGGGCTGCGCATCCACGAGGTCCCGGTCGACTGGGTCGAGGACGTCGACACCCGGGTCGACGTCGTCAGCACCGCCGCCGACGATCTGCGCGGACTGTGGCGGGTGGCCCGCATGAAGGCGTCGGGCGTCGCGCGGGCCCCGCTGCCCAGGCGCCCCGCCCCCGCCGCCGAGCACCCCGACGCCGTGCTGGCCCCCCGCAGGGCGGGCTCCCGGATCACCTGGGAGGTCGGCTGCTTCGTGGCCATCGGCGTGCTCTCGACAGCCGGCCAGGCCCTGCTTTACTGGCTGCTGCGCGCGTGGTGGCCGCCCGCGCTCGCGAACCTGGTGTCGCTGGTCGTCCTCACCGTGCTCAACACCGAGGCCAACCGCCGCCTCACCTTCCGTTGGTCCGGCACGGGGGCCGGGCGGGCGCACCTGGGGGCCGGCGCCCTGTTCGTGCTCGGGTACGTCGTCACCTCCGCCGCCGTGCTGCTGTTCCGCCAGGTCCAGCCCGACGCGTCGGCCGCGGCCGAGACGCTCGTGCTCACCGCCTCGTCCGTGCTGGTCACCGCCGTCCGCTTCGTGACGCTGCGGCTGGCCGTGTTCCGCCGTACCACGCCCTGACCGACTTCGGAGAAGCGAAGCACAGATGACCCACACCACCGAACTCCCGTCGCCGCCGCGCGCCGCGGACCGCCCGCTCCCGGCCTGGGCGGCCCCGGCCGCGCTCGCGGTGATCCTGCTCCTGGCCGCCGGCCTGTACGGCTGGGCCCTGGGCTCCCTCGGCTGGGGCAACAGCTACTACTCCGCCGCCGTGAAGTCGATGGGCCAGAGCTGGACGAACTTCCTGTTCGGCGCCTACGACCCGGCCGGCGTGATCACCGTCGACAAACCGCCTGCGGCGCTGTGGCCGCAGGTACTCAGCACCAAGATCTTCGGCCTGCACGGCTGGGCGATGATCCTGCCCCAGGTGCTGGAGGGAGTCGCTACGGTGTTCCTGCTGCACCGCACCGTACGCCTGTGGGCCGGCGAGGCGGCCGGGCTGCTGGCCGCGCTGGTCCTGACCCTGACCCCGATCACGGTGGCGATCAACCGCGACAACAACCCCGACACCCTGCTGGTGCTGACGCTGGTGGCGGCGGCGTACGCGCTGACCCGGGCCCTGCGGACCGACTCCGGCCGGGCCGGCCTGCGGTGGTTGTGCGCCGCCGGGCTCCTGATCGGCCTCGGCTTCATGGCCAAGATGCTGGCCGCGTGGATGGTGATCCCCGCCTTCGCGGCGGCCTGGCTGGTCGGCGCGCGCGGCCCCTGGCTCGGCCGGCTCGGCAGACTGCTGGCCGGCGGCGGCGTTCTCGTGGCGTCCTCCCTGTGGTGGGTGGCGATGGTCGCGCTCTGGCCGGGCAGCCGCCCGTACGTCGGCGGCAGCACCGACGGCGGCGCCTGGGACCTGGTCATCGGCTACAACGGCCTCGGCCGGATCCTCGGCGGGGGCGGCGGCGGGCCGGCGGGCGGCTTCGGCGGCGTGCCGGCGGGCGGGAGCGGCGGCGGGCCGGCGGGCGGCTTCGGCATCTCGTTCGGTGGGGCGGCCGGTCCTGGACGGCTCTTCAACGACCAGGTCGGCGGGCAGATCAGCTGGCTGCTGCCGCTGTGCGGGGTGGCCCTGGCGCTGGCCGTGGCCGTCGCCGTGCTGCGCCAGCGCGGGGTCGCGACGACCGGTGAGCCGCTCGCCGCGTCCGGATGGGTGCTGTGGGGGACCTGGCTGGTGGTCTGCGGCCTGGTGTTCGCCACCCAGCAGGGGATCTTCCACCCGTACTACACGACGCAGCTGGCCCCGGCGATCGCCGCCATCGTCGCGGGCTTCGCCACGACGCTGGCGCGCGCCCACCGGGCGGGGGCTCGCTGGGCGCTCCCGCTGGGAGCCGGGGCCGTCGCGGTGAGCGCGGCCTGGGCCTATGTGCTGATCGAACGGGTCCCGTCCTGGAACGGCTGGCTGGTATGGCCCGTGGCCGCGGCCGGGGTGGCGGCGATCGTCCTGCTCCTGCTGTCGGCCGGCCGGCGACGGCTGCTGCCCGCCGCCCTCGGCGTCGCGGTCGTGGCGGTGCTGGCGGCGCCCGCGGCCTGGGCGGTCAGCGTCCCGGGCACCACGTCGGCGATGGGTGGCACCAACCCCACCGCGGGGCCGGCGACCATGCCCTTCGGCCGCGGGGGCGGGGGCGGGGGCGGGTTCGAACCCCCGGCGGGCATGGAGCTCCCGGCGGGGATGGAACTCCCCGAAGGATTCCCGGGCGGGAACGGCGGCATGCCGTCCGGGCTCCCCGGCGGCTTCCCCGGCGGCGGGGCCGAGCTCACCCCCGACCAGCGCAAGATCCTCGACTACGTCGTCAAGAACTCCGGCTCCGCCCGGATCAAGCTCGCCGTCGAGGGTGGCGCGATGCTCGCTTCCGGCTTCGTGCTGAACAGCGACGCCACCGTCATCGGCATGGGCGGCTTCACCGGCATCGACGACGCCCCGACCGTCCGGCAGTTGGAGGACTGGACGAGCTCCGGGCAACTGCGCTTCGTGCTGGGATCCGGCGGGGGCGGCTTCGCCGCCATGATGGGCGGGACGGGCTCGCAGCGCACACAGTGGATCAAGGACAACTGCGCCGAGGTCCCCGCCGCCGCGTACGGGGGTGGTTCCACGTCCGGCGGCATCCCTGGAGGCACCACGACCCTCTACGACTGCGCCGCAAACTGACCAACAGTACCAATTTGGTCAGTTCGTCGGGTAGGGTCGTGGTGACACGACAGAGAGGGAGCCGTCATGAAGGACGCAGGCGGGCGCGGCCGTGCGCTGGTGGTGGGGCTCGGGATCGCGGGCATCGCCACCGCGCTGCGGCTGCGTCAGGTCGGCTGGGAGCCGGTTGTGGTGGAGCGGGCCCCGGCACGCCGCTCGGGCGGGTACTTCATCCTGCTGTTCGGCACCGGTCTCGCCTCCGCGCGGCGGCTGGGCGTGCTGGAGGCGATCGGCGACCGTACCCCGCGGCCCGCCCCGTACGAGGTGAACCGGGCCGGACGCCACACCGTCGGCATGAGCCTGGCCGGCCTGCCCGGCAAGCCGCGGGTGGTGCTGCGCGGCGACGTCGAGCGGGCGCTGTTCTCCGCGCTGCCGGCCGATGTGGAGATCCGCTATTCCACCGTGCCCACCCACCTCCGCCAGGACGATTCGGGAGTGGAGGTGACGCTGAACGACACGGTCACCGAGCGCTTCGACCTGGTGGTGGGCGCCGACGGGATGCGCTCGACCGTACGCGGGCTGGCCTTCGGCCCCGAGGATCACCTGCGTCCGCTGAACTACATGATCGGCGCCACGGTCCTGGACAAGCCGCTCGACGGCATCCGGCAGGACCAGGGCCTGACCCTGGCCGAGCCGGGACGCTCGGCCTGGATCTTCCCCTTCGCCGACCACGCGCCGGGCCTGCTGTTCTCCTACCGCACCGGCGACGTCGACGCCGAGTTCGCCCGACCGCCGGTCGAGTCCATCCGCGCCGCGTTCGGCCCGCAGCCCGCCGGGCCGCTCCTGGAGAAGCTGCTCACGGCGTTCGAGCAGGCCCCGGAGTTCCTGTTCGACTCGGTGAACCAGGTCAAGATGCCGCGCTGGCACCAGGGCCGGGTGGTCCTGGTCGGCGACGCCGCCTGGTGCGTGACCCTGTACGCGGGCATGGGCGCCTCCAGCGGCATCGCCGGAGGCGAGCTGCTCGGCACCATGCTGCAGCGCCACCCCGCCGACCTGCCCGGCGCGCTGCGCGCCTGGGAGGCCCGGATGCGGCCCTTCATCGAGACCGAGCAGAACAGCGCGCTGATCATGCGGAGGATCTTCACGCCCCACGACCGCAAGGAAATGATCACGCGTACCGCGATGCTGCGCCTCATGCGCGCGCCGCTCATCGGGCAGGCGATGGGCAAGATAATGAACGGCGCGGACATGAAGAACAAGACTCTCGACGTCGCCGCCGTGTGACCTGACCGCAGCACGAAAGAAGAGGACAGCCCAGGTGAGCCAGCTGATCGAACGCCACTCCCGCAAGGCCGCCCGCATCCTGGACAGCGCACGGGAGCTGGTGCTCGATCACGGCGTGCGCAAGGTCACCGTCAGCGAGATCGCCCGCGCGGCGGGGGTCGGCAAGGGCACCGTCTACCTGTACTGGCCCGCCAAGGAGGACCTCATCCTGGGCCTGTTCGCCCGCGAGGTGCTGACCTTCCTGGACGAGATCACCGCCCGCATCGCCGCCGACCCCGCCACCGTGCTGCCGCGCCGCCTGGCCCCGCTGCTGATCCGCACGGGGCAGCGGCTCCCCCTCGCCCGCCGCGCGCAGAGCGGCGACGCCGACCTGCTGCGGCTGCTCACCCAGCAGGCCGGCGACCGCGAGTTGTTCGCCCGCACCACGCCCGGCGCCCTGTGCCAGACGGGCATGCCGATCCATCACCGCCACGGGCTGATCCGCCAGGACCGTCCCCTGCGCGACCTGACCTACGCCGTGCACGCCGTGCTCACCGGGTTCGGCGCCGCCCTGTCCGACCCGGCCACCGCCTCGCTCGGCGTCGACGACCCCGACCAGGTCCTCGCCGACACCGTGGCCCTGCTGCTCGACCCTCCCGTCCCCCCCGGCGAGGCGGCCATCGCCGCGGCCGCCGAGGAGACCCTCGCCGTCCTGCGCCAGATCCAGCAGGCGATGCTGGACCTCATCGGACGCAGCCAGACCCTCCAGCAATGACCTCGGTCAGCGGGCGGGCGACGCCCGGGCACGAAGATCGGGAAGGTCACTCGCCGGTGAGCGCCGACGTCAGCGGCAGGCGGCGGGCCACCAGGGCGGGCACCGCCGAGGCGAGCACTGCAAGCAGCACGGCGGTCCCGGCGGATGCCAGCGCGCCGAGCATCGGCACTCCCGACAGTTCCCCGGCCAGTCCCACGGCTGCCGCGACCCCGAGGGCCGCCCCGGCCAGCGCACCGAGCAGGCCGATGACGACGCCCTCCGACATCACGAGCCGGGCCACGGTGCGGTCCGGCCAGCCGGTGGCGCGCAGGGTGGCCAGCTCCGCGTCGCGTTCCCGTACGCCGAGATAGAGCACGTCCGCCACCGCCAGCGCGCCGAGCGCGAACATGACGGCGACCGCCGCGTAGTCCGCCGGCCTGGCCTGCAGCACGATCGCGTCGCCGAGCAGGGAACCGACGACCCGGCCCTGGAAGGCGTACGTGACCGCGAGGAGCACGCTGAGCGCGAACACCGACACCATGAGCGTGGTGGCGCCGAGCAGGGTGCGGCCCGGCGCCCGGGCCAGGCCGGCCAGCGCCAGCCCGGTCACGCCGCGCGGCGAGCGGGCCCGGCGCGTGACGCGTACGTCGGCCCGCACCGCCGCGATCGACGGCACGGTGGAGGCCCGCCAGGCGGGGAACGCCCCGGCGGCCAGCGCCAGCAGCAGGGCCGCGGGCACCGCCAGCAGCGCGCGGGGCAGCGAGACGTCCAGCCCTGCCCACGACGACAGCGGGATGGCGAGCCCGGCCGACAGCAGCCCGGCCAGCAGCCCGACCGTGCCGACCTCCCACAGCACCACGCCGAACAGCCTGCCCCTCGACCAGCCCAGGCAGGACAGCACGCCCAGTTCGGAACGCCTGGAGCGCACCACCGCGGCGGCGGCGTTCAGCACGAAGCACCCGCACACGGCCAGGATGAGCACGAACAGCACGACCGACTTGCGGTCGGCCTCGTCGAGGATGCGGTAGGCGACCCCTTTGCCGACCCAGTTCTCCCGGAGGGCGAGCGACGGCCGGCCGTACTCGCCGGCGGGCAGCGCCACGGTGACCGGCGAGGGCGAGGCGCCCATGGTGATGTCCACGTCCAGGCCGGTGGCGGCCACGATGTCGCGGGCCACCTGGGAGATGAGTTCGCGGCTGACCGGGTCGGGGCCGGTGACGCCGGCCACGCGGATCCTGATCACGCTCAGCGGCGCCTTGGCCAGCGTGCCGTTCCGGTCCCGTCCGGCGATCTTGGCCATTCCGCCGAGGTCGGTGAGCAGGAGCGGCGGGGCCTGCAGGTAGCCGCCCACGTTGTCGGTGGGCAGCAGTTTCCCGCCGTCGAGCAGGATGCGGCTCCGGTCGTCCGCGGCGGCGACGGACGGCGGGTTGTACGTCTCCATCGGCACCTGGGACAGCTCGGAGAAGCCCGGCAGCCGGGCGGCGTCGAAGCGGCCCATCAGCTTCATGAGCAGCGGCCCGCCGAGCCCGTCCTCGCCCTTCATGCCGGTGGCGAGCGGGTGCAGGCTCAGCTTGCGGAACTGGACGTCGGCCGAGCCGACGGGCGGGCCGCCCACCCAGGCCGGATCGCGCCAGATCTTCTTGTCGTTGGTCACCTGCTCGGGCGTCAGGGTGCCGGCGGCGTCGCGGCGGTAGTCCACGGGCCCGACCGTCCAGTAGCGGGTGAGCGGCGAGAAGACGCCTTGGGCGAGCTGCTTGCCCTGGTTCGCCCAAGTGTCGAGGAGGTCTTCGAAGAACGCCTGAGGCTCCAGGCTCACCTTCTTGGCCGGGGCGCCCTTGTGGGACTCCAGGTAGGCGCGGAGCTTCCCGGCGGGCTCACCGCCGGCGACCATCTTCGCCGCCTGGGCCGGCAACCTGCTGACGGCGATCTCCTCGCGCTGGTCGAGCATCGGCCGGGTGGTGGCCAGCAGGGGCACGTCCCATTTGGTGAGCTTCTCGTCCGTGCCCAGGTAGCTGCCCTGTACGACTGCCTTGTCCAGCCCGGCGAGCTCGGCCTCCGCCTTGGGGTCGACCGCGGCGAGCAGGAGCGGGAAGTCCTGGGAGAGCTCGACCATGGCCTGCCCCTTCTTGGGCCCGCCCTTGCCCCATGGCAGCGGCACGCCCTCGCCCTTGCCGCTGCGGGTGGACCACACGTCGGCGGTGGGGCCGCCGGAATCGTCCGGCCGCGGCCAGCCCAGCGAGGTGCCGAGGGTGACGTCCCGGTTCCCGCCCACGCTCTCCGTGGTCTGGTCGAGCCGGTCGCCTTCGGCGAAGGTGAACGACAGCGGGCGGTCGGTGACGTACTGGTAGTGCGGCGCGGCGGGGATCCGGGTGAGCCCGCCGTCGGCCACGCGGGTGCGGTCCACCCGCAGCATCGTCCGCTCGCCCCCGCTCAGCGCGTCGGTGACCGGCACCTGTACGGTCCCGCGCCCGGTGATGTAGCCGATCATGCCGATCGGGGCGGCGACCGCGATGCCGTCGAGCTTCCTGATCGAGGCGTACTGGTCGAGGGTGATGCCCCCGTGGATGCCGGACAGGTAGTTGGCCCTGACCAGGCCGGTCGAGCGCTCGATCGCCGTGGCGGAGCCCTTGGGGCGGACGAGGATGTCGTACTGGGCGCGGTAGTTGTCCTTGACCTTGCCCACGATCTCCAGCTGCTGCGTCCGGGCGGTGCCGGTCAGCACGCTGAAGGCGGTCGCGGCCACGAGGATGCCGAGCAGCAGCACCAGGGCGCGGCCGGCCCGATGCCTGAGCTGGGCTGCGGCGAGCCGGATCATCCGAGCCTGCCGATGCGGTCCAGCACGTCGGCGGCCGGGAGGATGGCGTCGTCGCCCACGACCCGGCCGTCGGCCAGCCGGATCAGGCGGTCGCAGGTGGCGGCCAGCTCGGGGTTGTGGGTAGCGATGATCATGGTCATGCCGTACTGGTCGCGCAGCCGGAGCAGCAGATCGACGATTTCCCGGCCGGTCCCGCTGTCGAGCGCGCCGGTGGGCTCGTCGGCCAGCAGCAGCGGCGGGCGGCCGATCAGCGCGCGGGCGATGGCCACCCGCTGCTGCTGGCCGCCGGACAGCTCCGACGGCAGCACGCGCTCCCGGTCCGCCAGCCCGACCGCCGCCAGCAACTCCCGTGCCCGCGCCTTCCTGTCGAAAGACACCCGGTACGGCAGCACCGGCGCCAGCACGTTGTCCACCGCGCTCAAGGCGGGCAGCAGGTGGAACCGCTGGAACACGAACCCGATCCGCCGCCTGTGCCCATCCAGCCCGCGACGCGGCAGCGCCTGCCCGTCGACGCGGATCTCGCCGGAGTCCGGCAGGTCCATCCCGCCGATGAGCTGCAGCAGGGTCGACTTGCCCGCGCCGGAATGGCCCATCAGCGCGGTCGTCCCACCTGCGGGGAACTCCAGGCTCACCTCGTGGAGCGCTTTGGCCGAGCCATAGGTGCGGCTGACTTGTTGAAGGGTGATCGCTACTCCCATGGCCCCTACATTGCCACAATGTAGAGAGCTACATTGCGACAATCTAGGGAATGATCGGACAATGCCGTTGAGTCACGCCGTTCTCGCCCTGCTCTCCGAGGGCGCCAGCCACGGATACGAGCTCAAGACCCGCTTCGAGGCAGCCGTCGGGCCCCAGTGGGGCGGGCTCAACATCGGGCACCTCTACCAGATACTCGACCGCCTGGTCAGGGACGGTCATGTGGTCCGCAGCCACGTCACGCAGAGCGACCGGCCGGACAAGACGCTCTACCGGCTGACCGAGGAGGGGGCGGCCGAGCTGACGGGCTGGGCGACCGCGCCACACGTACGCGGCGGCGGCTTCCGCGACGAACTGTTCCTCAAGCTGCTCGCCGCCACCAGGCTCGGCACCGGCACCCTCACCGCCTTCACCGCGGCCCAGCGCCAGGCGTTCCTGTCCGACCTGGCGGGGCTGACCAGGCTCCGGCGCGAGAACGACGCCGACCCACTGGTGGCGCTGCTGATCGACGCCGCGATCGCCCACATCAAGGCCGACCTGCAGGTGATCGAGGCCGCGGAACAGCGCCTGACCCCGCTCGCCGAGCAGGCGCCCGGGATCACGGCGACGGAGGACGGCGAGCCGGCCACCGGCGACCGGCACCTCAGCCGAGGCGGCCAATGACGGCAATTTCCGGGCAGCATCGGCGCGCGCGTCAATAAATGCCCGAGGCCATTGTTCTAGAAGCCTCTACAGTATCGCCATAAATTTGCCATAAATTTGCCACACACTCATCGACCTGCATAAATGCACGAATTTGGCGTATCTGAAAGCACAGCTTCGTAGGCGATTGGAGCACCATTCCAGGAAATTGTCCAGCTCTTGTCGAGCGGTTTGTCAGCCCTTACCCTCCAGGTGATCAAATCACTTTCTCCCTTTACCTGGAGGCACAACTTGCGTCGATTAGCGATCCCCGTCGCCCTCTCGGCGACGCTCCTCCCCTTCCTCGCCCCGGAAGTCTCCGCCGCCGCGCTCGCCGACCCGCCGCCGGCCGCGGTCCAGGAGATCGGCCCCGGGCAGTACTCCTCCGACACCAAGACCTTCAAGCTCACCGAGCTGGACGTGTCCGCGGGCGCGATCAGCCGCCGCCATGGCGTGGCCCTGGCCAGCGACGATCTGGCCCGGCCGCAGTCGGCCCCGGCCACCCGTCCCGAGTTGGGCGTGTTCGGGCCGGGCTGGCAGGCCGCGTTCGTCGGCGGTGAGATCAACCGGAAGCTGGAGAGCCAGAACGGCACCATCGTCGTCACAGAACTCGACGAAGGGACGTCGACCAGCTACCCCCTGAAGAGCAGCGTCTCCTTCCCCGACGGCGGCGGCATCCTGACGTACGAGGCCTCCGACGGGTCCAAGGTCACCGAGACCACGAAGTGGGACGCGGTCATCGGGGCGATGCGCACCACGACGACCGAGACGTTCGTGACGGATCTGGGCCCCCTGGACGCGGGCGACGACACCTTCACCAACGCCGACGGCACCCCCGTCAGCGCCGGTGACCTCAAGCTCACCTACACCTGGGCGCGGCAGTCCGGGGCGCCGAGCGCCGACCCCTGGCGGGTCACCAGCGTCGGCACCGTCGCCTTCGGCAAGTCCTCGATCACGTACGACGCCCAGGGCCGGGTCAGCACCGTCAAGGAGCCGGCGACGGCCGAAGCCCCCGAGTCGGTCACCACGTTCACCTACGCCACGACCACCACGGCCACCAGCACCTCCTTCGGCGACTACGCGGGCCGCCTCAAGCAGGTCGCGGTCACCTACGGGACCGACGCGCCGCAGACCGAGGCCGGCTACGCCTACGACCCGAACGGCCTGCTGCGCGCCGTGACCGACCCCAGCCTGGGCGCCACCCAGGCGACCTACGACTACGACCCGGTGGGACGTCTGTCGTCGATCGAGTCCGTCAGCAACGGCGGGTGGCAGCTCACCTTCCCGGCGGGCGCCGCGGCTCCCCAGGTGACCGCCACCGGCACCGACATGCCGGCCAACGGCGGGGCGACCGAGGGCGCGGCCGGGCTCGACGACCCCGACGCCACCGAGCCGCCGGCCAGCGACTTCCTGCCGGACGGCGTGGATCCCCCGCAGTCCTACCCGAAGAAGTGCGACTCGGCCAAGACCTGGATGTGGTACACGAAGTCGGGCTGCTCGGCCTGGGCGTTCCACGGCGGCAAGTGGCGCAAGCCGGACTGGAAGCGGACCGCCAGCGGCTTCAAGGTCAGGGGCATCGAGTACGACCACTGCACGAAGTCCCCGGACCGCCCCGCCGGGTTCGACTTCAGGCCGGCCTGCGACTCCCACGACTACGGGTACGGCCTGATGACCAACCAGAAGAAGAAGTACAAGTACTACCTCGACCGGACCTACTTCAGAAAGCTCGACGTGGACACCCGGTTCTACATCACCTTGAACGACAAGGTGTGCGGCGGCTACTTCTTCCTGGTGCGCGGCACCTGCAGGAAACTGGCCAAGGTCTATTACGCGGCCGTCCTGGCCTTCGGCATGCCCTGAGCGAGACGTGAGCGGGCCGGACGGCGGGCATCCCCCGCCGTCCGGCCATCCTGTTCTCACCTGTGGATGAGAATGTGATCCATGCAGCTCCCCGATCAACTTCGCCGGCTGATCGACCAGAACGCCTCCTGGTCGTCCGATCACGAAGGAGCCAGCGGCACCGCCCTGAGGGTCAGGTCAGGGTCGAAGGTCTTCTACGTCAAGCACGGCCCCCTCGCCAGGGCCGAGCACCTGCGGCTGCGCTGGCTCCATGGACGCGTCCCCGTTCCCGAGGTGGTCGCCTTCCACGACCCCGTTCTCGTCCTCGCCGACGTGGGGGCTCCGTCCCTGGAGACCGCGGCGCCGGCCGACATGGGCGCCGTGCTGGGCCGGACCCTGCGCATGCTGCACGAGCTGCCCGTCGCCGGCTGCGCGTTCGACGGCCGGCTGCCGTCGGTGCTCGACCGCGCCGCGGCCAACGTCCGTGACGGCCTCGTCGACCCGGACGACTTCGACGCCGACCATCTCGGGCTGACCCCTGAGACGATCTACGACCGGCTCCTGGCCGCCCGCCCACGGGATGAGGACCTCGTCGTCGCGCACGGGGACTACACGCCTTCCAACGTGCTGCTGCCCGCCTCGGGAGAGCCCGTCGTCATCGACGTGCCGGCGCTGGGTGTGGCCGACCGCTACCGCGACCTCGCCATCGCCCACAGAGACCTGTCCGAGGACCACGGCCCGGCGGCATGGGAGGAGTTCGTCTCCGCCTACGGCCTCGTCGACCGCATCGACGAAGAGCGGCTGTACTACTACCGGCTGCTGGACGAGCTCCTCTGACGCGGGCCGGCGAGGTCTCAGCGGGCGTCCAGCAGGTGGACGGCGTCGCCGTAGATGTCCGGGCTGCGATCCACCTCCTCGACGAAGTCGCGCGGGAAGCCCAGCTCGAACTCCACCGCCGACTCCAGCCGCCGCACCGCCTCCTCCGGCAGCGCCAGCCCCGACGCGCCCAGGCTGTCCTTGAGCTGCTCGGCGCTGCTCACCCCGAGGATCGGATGCACCCCGCGCGCCAGCACCCACGCCAGCGCCACCTGCGAGGCCGTGACCCCCAGCTCGACGGCCACCTCGACCGCCGCCTGCGCCGCCGCCCGGTCCCGCTCGGTCAGCGAGTCGGGCGACACGCGCGAGGCCCTCGCGCCGGGGACGTTGTACCTGCCGGACAGCACGCCGCGCTCCAGCGCCCCCCAGGCCGCCACGCTCATCCCGAACGCCTGCGCCATCGGCAGCAGCTCCCGCTCGATGTCGCGCCGCAGCAGGCTGTACGGCACCTGCAACCCGGCGAACGGCGTCCATCCGCGCCACTCGGCCAGGGTGTTCGCCCGGCTGGTCAGCCAGGCCGGGGCGTCCGAGATGCCGGCGTAGAGGATCTTCCCGGCGCGGACCGCGTCGTCCAGCGCGCGCATCGTCTCCTCGATCGGGGTGTGCCGGTCCCACACGTGCACCCAGTAGAGGTCGATGTAGTCGGTCCGCAGCCGACGCAGGCTCTGCTCCAGCGACAGCACGAGGTTCTTGCGGTGGTTGCCGCCGGCATTGGGGTCGGTGCGGTCGCGGGTGGGGGTGTACTTGGTGGCCAGGACGAACCGGTCGCGGCGGCCCTGGAGCAGCTCTCCGACGACGTTCTCGCTCTCGCCGTACATGGAGGCCGTGTCGACGACGTTGCCGCCGGCGTCGGCGTACAGGTCGAGAACGCGCCGGGCCTCCGCCGACGGCTCCTGGAAGGTCATCGCGCCGAGGAAGAGGTCGGAGACCCTGAGCCCGGTACGGCCCAGCAGACGGTAACGCATGTAAGAAGGCGCCTTTCGGTGTGAGAAGGGGGTGGTGGCTCCGGCCGCGCGCAGCGCCCTGTCCACGGGTCCCAACCTGCCGCCGCTGCCGTGGCCGAGGGAGACCGGGCGAAGGCTGGCCCTGGCAGGGCCACGATAGGCGGTGACGGTCCCCGTACACTCGGGGGCTGTGAGCGACAACGAGCTGGGGGCGTTCCTGCGCGCCCGCCGCGAGGCCGTCAAACCCGCCGACGTCGGGCTGCCCGACGGGGCGCGGCGGCGCACGCCGGGGCTGCGCAGGGCCGAGCTGGCCACCCTGTCCGGGGTGAGCGTCGAATACCTGACCAGGCTGGAGCAGGGCCGCGACCGCAACCCGTCCATGCAGGTGCTCGGCACCCTCGCCGACGCGCTGCGCATGAACGCCGACGAGCGCAACCACCTGCGCACCCTGTCCAAGACGCTCAACGGCAGCGCCGCGCTGTGCACCGCGGCGAATCAGGAGCCCGTCCGCACCGTGCGGCCCACCGTGCGCGCGCTGCTCGACCGGCTGGAGCCCACCCCCGCCGTGCTGCTCAACCGCCTGGGCGACGTGCTGGCCCGCACCGGCGGCTACGAACGGCTGTTCGGGCCCGTCGGGCTGCTCGACGGCGAGACGCCCAACGTCATCAGGTACGCCTTCACCGACCCGCGGGCCAGGGCGGCCTTCCCCGATTGGGAGCGCATCGCGGACGAGCACGTCGCGGCGCTCAAGCTGGAGCTGGCCCACGACGACGTGTTCACGCCGGGGCTCATCTCCGAGCTGACCTTCGCCGGGGGCAAGGACTTCGCCGACCGCGTGGCCGGGCCGCCCTCGCCGGCCGTGGTGGCCCGGCGGCTGCGGCTGGCGCATCCGGAGGCGGGCGAGCTGCGGCTGGCGTGCGAAGTGCTCGACCTGTTCGACGACGGGCAGCGGATCCTCACCTATCTGCCGGGTGACGCGGCCACCTCGGCGGCGCTCGACCGCCTCACGGGCCGCCTCCCCGGCGCCCTGCGCGCGGTCAACGGCGGCTGACCACCGGGGGCCGGTTCGGCTACGGACGGCAGGCCGGTCACAGGTCGGCGACGAAGTCCAGCGCGACGGCCCAGGCCCGCTCGGCGGCCTGGGCGTTGTGGTCGGGCAGGTCAGGATCGGTGAACAGGTGGCCGACGCCCGGATAGCGGAAGACCTCCACGTCGGCCCGCGCCCGGCGCATCAGGATGTACCAGGCGTTCAGCCAGTCGACGGGTTCGTAGGTGTCGGGGTCGGCCACGTGCAGCTGGACCGGCAGGTCGTCGGCCGAGACTCCGTCGGCCAGGTCGGAGGTGCCGTGCATCAGCAGCAGCCCCCGGGACCGCTCGTCGCTCAGGGCGAGGTTCTGCGCGATCGCCGCGCCGAGCGAGAAGCCCGCGTACACCAGGCCGTCGGCGGACAGCGGGGCGGCCGCGGCCACGGCCCGCTTCAGCAGCTCGTCGCGGCCGATCTCCTCCTTGATCGCGATCCCCTCCTCGGGGGTGTCGACGACCCGGCCGTCGTACAGATCGGGGACGTGCACCTCGTGACCCGCCGTCCGGAACCGGTCGGCGGCCTGGTGGACGGCGGGCCGCAGGCCGTACATCGAGTGCAAGAGGAGAATCCGCGCCATGCGCGCAGCTTAGCCAGCCCTCGCGGTCAGGGTGGCCAGGGCGGCGTGGCACGCCGCTCCTAGGGCGCGGTGCGGTAGAACTCGGCGGCGGTGACGGTGGCGGGGACGCCGAGCTCGGCGGCGACCGCGGTGATCGCGCCGGCGCCGACGGCGAGGTCGGCCTGGCCGTCGGTGGTGAAATACGGTGCGATGAACGTCTCGTAGTGGGCTCGGGCCTCGTCCGCGGTGTGCCCTCCCAGGAACGTCCGCAGGTGCCGCACCGTGAGGTCGGGTTCGTCGTGGATCACCCGCAGGGCGCGCCGGTGGGCGCGTACGACGGCCTGGACCGCGGGGTCGTCCGGGTGGAGGTAGGTGGGGTCGACCGCCACGCCCACGGTGGGGATCTGGAAGTGGTCGCCGACCCAGGCCGGCACCCGCCAGCCGTGCTCGGCGGCGACCGCCTCCGGCGCCATGGTGCTGCCGACCAGGGCGGCGTCGATCTCGCCGGCGCGCAGCCGGCGCAGGTCCATGCCGTAGTCGCCGGGCGGGCGGACGATGGCGTGCAGGTCGCGGTCCGGGTCGAGGCCGGCCCGGCGCAGCACGATCCGGGCGAAGCAGCCGGGTGCGGTGCGCGGGGCGTGCACCGCCAGCCGCCGGCCGGCCAGGTCGGCCAGGGAGGCCAGGCCGGAGCGGGCCAGGAACCAGAACAGCGGGCGATGGGTGTTGACGTTGAGCGCGACCCAGGGGACGCCGTCGGCCAGCCGGGACAGCAGTGACCGGCCGAGCCCGATGGTGGCGCAGTGACGCAGCCGTTCGTCGTCCCAGGAGCAGCCGTCGCGCAGCGCGACGTGGACGCCCTCGTCGGCGTAGTATCCCTGCTGGTCGGCGAGGTAGGCGACCAGTTCCTCGTGCAGGCCCCGCCCGACGTAGGCGAGATCGATCATGTACATGAGCGCAGTTTCCTTGGTCGTGTGGCGTCAGTACATGGCCATCCCGCCGTTGACCGCGGCCGTGGTGCCGGTCATGAAGGCGTTGTCCTCGGCGGCGTAGAAGGCGACCGCCTGGGCCACGTCGCCCGGGTGCGCCAGGCGGCCCAGGGGGGTGGCGGCGACCTGCCGCCGCCTGATCCCCTCGTCGAGCACGGCCGCCATGCGGGTCTCCTCCACCGGGCCGGGCTCGACGACGTTGACCGTGATGCCCAGCGGGCCCAGCTCCTGGGCGAGGTAGCGGGCGAACTGGGCCAGCGCGGCCTTGGCGGTGCCCAGTGCGATCATGCCCTCCCGGGGCCGGCGGCTGAGGCCGGTGCCCAGGTAGATGATGCGGCCCCAGCGCCGTTCTGTCATGGCGGGCAGGACGGCCTTGGTGACCGCGAACGCCGCACGCATCTCGTCGTCCAGCTTGCCGCCCAGCTCGGCCCACGTCATGTCCCGGAACGGCTTGATCGCGTACGGGGTGAGCGCGTTGTGCACGAGCACGTCGATGCCGCCCCAGACCTCCCGGACCCGCTTGATCATGCTCTCGACGGCCGCCGCCTCGCGCACGTCGGCCTGCGCGGCCATGGCCCGGCCGCCCGCGGCCTCGATGCCGGCCACCACCTCCTCGGCCGCCGTGCCGCTGCGGAGGTAGTTGACCACCACGCGCATCCCGCGCGCGGCCAGCAGGCGCGCGGTGGCCTCGCCGATCCCGCGGCTGGCCCCGGTCACCAATGCCACCCTGCCTGTCGCCCCAGTCACGAGCCCACCTCCTGCTCGTCTTCGCGGGCCGTCGGACCGACCGCCCCGCTGAGCTGGTGTTATGGGCCGGTCTTCATGGCGGCTCCTCACTCCTACGCTACCAAGGCACGCTTTCCTGGCGCTTGGGGCCACCACCGGCCTCGTACTCGGGCAGTGCGGCCGGGGTGGTCGCCGGGCGCATGGTCAGGACCAGTACGGCCAGCCCGGCGAAGATGATCGCGGCGACGACGCCGGTGACGTGCACGCAGGCCGTGAACGCCTCCCGCGCGGCGTGCAGCAACTCCGCGCCCTGGTCGGCGGGAAGGTGCTCACTCGCGGCGACCGCGCCGGCCAGCGAGTCGGACGTGCCGTCCATCCGGTCGCGGTAGACCACCGCGGCCACCACGCCGAGCAGGGCGAAGCCGAGCGAGCCGCCGAAGTAGTTGCCGGTCTCCGACATCGACGCCGCCGAGCCGGCGCGCTCCGGCGGGACGGACCCGACGACCAGCCCGGTGCCCAGCGCGAACAGCGGGCCGGTGCCCAGCGCCAGTACGGTGATACCGATCATGACCAGCGGCAGGGCGGCCGCACCGCCGGCACCGACGCCGACCAGCAGCAGGCTGCCCAGCGCCGACACCACCAGCCCACCGGCGATCGCGGCCGGCTGCTTGATCCGCCGGGCCAGCGCCGGCGCGGCCATGGTGCCGACCGCCACGCCCAGGCCCATGGGCGCGAACAGCACCGCCGACGCGACCGGCGAGAAGCCCAGCACGCTCTGCAGGTACTGGGTCACCAGCAGGCCCGTCCCGGCCATGGCGATGCCGGCGAAGACCAGCGCGACGATCACGGCCGTGAACGGGCGCTTGCGCAACAGCCGCAGGTCCAGCAGCGGGGACTCCAGCCGCAGCTGCCGGCGGACGAACAGCCACCCGACGGCCACGCCCGCGACGAGGGCCAGCGCCGGCACGACCGGCACGCTCTCGGCGGTCAGCTGCTTGATGCCGTAGACGATCAGGAGCACCGCCACGAGCGACAGCCCGACGCCGGCCAGGTCCAGCCGGCCGGCCTGGCCGCCGCGGAACTCCGGCAGCAGGACCGGCCCGGTGAGCAGCAGCAACGCCATGGCCGGCACGGCGACCAGGAACACCGACCCCCACCAGAAGTGCTGGAGCAGGAACCCGGCGAGCACGGGCCCGAGCGCGCCGCCGGTGAACTGGCAGGTCGCCCAGATCGCGATGGCCTGCCCGCGCTGCCGTCCGTCGGGGAACATGTTGGTGATCAGGGCCAGGGTGGACGGCGCCAGGGTCGCACCGGCGACCCCCAGCAGCGCCCGCGCCACGATCAGCGTCAGCGGGCCGGCCGCGAAGGCGGCCACGACCGACAGCACCGCGAACGCCGCCGCGCCGATCATCAGCAGCCGCCGGCGGCCGATCCGGTCGCCGAGCGTGCCCATGGTGATGACCATGCCGGCCACCATGAACCCGTAGCTGTCACTGATCCACAGCTGCTCGACGTTGGTGGCGCCCAGGTCGGCGCTCAGCTGTGGCAGCGCGAGGAGCAACGCCGTCATGTCCATCGCGACGAGCAGTGTCGGCAGCATGAGGACGCCCAGTCCCAGCCATGCCCGGTTGACTCGCATATCCGAAACTCCCTGTTCTCTCGATGTTTCGCCGGGTGGTCGAAGCGGACGGGAGCTTCTTGACATCGGTACGGAAGAAAAAAGTTCAGGCGGGGATGTCAAGGCGGCGGCGACGGCTCCGACCAAACCGGTGAAAGGGCCCGGCTAGGCTCGCGAACCACGAGGAGGACAAGATGAAGTTCCTGATCAGCATGCACATCAACCCGGCGGTGCTGGACGCGCTGACCGACGAGGAGAAGGCGGCGATCGGCGACGGCCACGGCAGGTTCATCGAGGCGCTGAAGAAGTCCGGCGAGCTGATCCTCACCCAGGCGCTGGTCGACCCGTCACAGGCCGCCGTGGTGTCCGTGCGCAACGGCCAGCCGGTGGTGACCGACGGCCCTTTCCTGGAGTCGAAGGAGTATCTGGGCGGCTTCTACCTGGTCGACTGCGAGAACAAGGAGCGGGCGATCGAGCTGGCGGCGCAGATCCCGGACACCGCGATCGAGGGGCTGGGGGTCGAGGTGCGGCAGGTGATGTTCTCTGACGGACAATTGGAGGCATGACAGCTCCAGCCATCGAGGGCCTGCTGCGTGAGCTCACGCCGCAGGTCCTCGGCGCGATGGTCCGCCGGCACGGCCAGTTCGAAGGGTGCGAGGACGCCGTGCAGGAGGCCGTCCTCGCCGCCACCGTGCAGTGGCCGGCCGAGGGCGTGCCGGACAACCCGCGCGGCTGGCTGACGACCGTCGCCTCCCGGCGGCTCATCGACCAGGTGCGCAGTGACCACGCGCGCCGCGGCCGGGAGGCGGCGACGGCCACCGAGGTGGCGCCCGAGGACGTACCGGACACCGACGACTCGCTCGTCCTGCTGTTCCTGTGCTGCCATCCGACGCTGACCCCGGCCTCCCAGACCGCCCTGACGCTGCGCGCGGTCGGCGGCCTGACCACGGCCGAGATCGCCCGCGCGTTCCTGGTGCCGGAGGCCACGATGGCGGCCAGGATCAGCCGGGCCAAGCAGCGCATCAAGGCCGCCGGCAGCTCGTTCGGCCTCCCGGACGGCGCGGACCGCGAGGAGCGGCTGCGGGTCGTCCTGCACGTGCTCTACCTGATCTTCAACGAGGGCTACACCGCCTCCTCGGGCAGCGAGCTGCACCGCGCCGACCTCGCGCGCGAGGCGATCCGGCTGGCCAGGATGGTGCACGGGCAGCTGCCCGACGACGGCGAGGTGACCGGGCTGCTCGCGCTGATGCTGCTGTCGCACGCCCGCCGGGACGCCCGCACGACCGCGGCCGGCGACCTGGTGCCGCTGGACGAGCAGGACCGTACGAAGTGGGACCGCGGGCTGATCGACGAGGGCACCGAGCTGGTCAAGGCGTCGCTGGCCGGGCCGGCGCTGGGGCCGTACCAGCTGCAGGCCGCCATCGCCGCCACGCACGCCGACGCGGGCACGGCGGAGGAGACCGACTGGCGGCAGGTGCACGCCCTCTACCTGATCCTGGAGCGGATCGCGCCCAACCCGATGGTCACCCTCAACCGGGCGATCGCGCTGGCCGAGATCGAGGGCCCGGCGGCCGGGCTGGCCCTGCTGTCCACCCTGGACGGCGACGAGCGGATGGCCGGGCATCACCGGTTGCTGTCCGTACGGGCGCATCTGCTGGAGAAGACCGGCGACCCGGCCGGGGCGTACGAGCACTACCGGCGCGCCGCGAAGTCCACCGCCAGCATCGCCGAGCAGCGCTACCTGGAATCCCGGGCCGGCCGGCTGAAGATCTAGCATCGATATCCGGATCGATATGACGGGATGCCCCATATCAATATTGGACGTCCGCGGAGGTTTCTGATCTTCTCTTCGGCATGACCCGACCTCTCCCACTGCGACTCGCGGTGGTCGCGACCTTGACCGCCTCCACGCTTCTGAGCGGCCCCGCCCATGCGGCGGGCGCCTCTGACCTGGCCAAGACGCTGCGGGAGCTGGAGAAGTCCTACAACGGGCGCATCGGCGCGGTGGGCATCGACCTGGGGAGCGGCAAGACGGTCGGCTACCGGGCCGACGAGCGTTTCCCGTTCAACTCCATGTTCAAGGTGTTCGCGTGCGCGGCGGTGCTGAACAAGGCCCGCGCCGGCGACCCCGGGCTGATGGACAGGGTGATTCGCTGGAAGCCCGCCGACATGGCCGAGCTGACCGGCAACTCCCCCGAGACCACCGAATACACCGACACCGGCATGACACCCGCGCAGCTGTGCCGCGCCGGGATCACCAAGTCCGACGGCTTCGCGGGCAACACGCTGCTGAAGCAGATCGACGGGCCGCGCGGGCTGACCGCGTTCTTCCGCGCCGCCGGTGATCGGACGAGCCGCCTGGACCGGCCGGAGCCCGGCCTGACGGAGTGGAAGCCCGGCGAGGAGCGCGACACCACCACCCCCGCGGCGGCCGCCCGGACCTTCACCGGGCTCACCACCGGCAAGACCCTGCACGCCCTCGACCGGGAGCGGCTGGTCGGCTGGCTGAAGGCCAGCCTCACCGGCGCGAACCGGATCCGGGCGGGGCTCCCCAAGAACTGGACGGTCGGCGACAAGACCGGCACCGGCGGCGCGAAGAACTACGGCACCGCCAACGACCTGGCGATCGTCTGGACACCCGGATCGAAGGCGCCGATCATCCTGTCGGTGTTCACCAACCGCACCGTCAACAACACCCCGAACGACGACAAGGTGATCGCCTCCACCGCTACCGCGCTGGCCAAGGCCCTCGGCAGGTTGTGACCGCCATCTTCTGAGGCCGGCGCGCCCCGGCTCACAGCCGCCTGGTCCAGTCCAGTTGAGCGAGCAGGTCCTCCTCGCTCGGCGGAACGCTGCTCTCCAGGTGGGCCGGGACCTCGGCCCCGCTGAGCCGGGCGCTGTTGGCCATGTTCGCCTCCACGCGAGGGCGGCGGAGCGATTCGTACAGCGCGAGGGCCCGCTGCGGGGTGCCGGTGTCCCGTAGCGCCTTGGCCAGGACGACGGCGTCCTCCAGAGCCATGGAGGCGCCCTGCCCGGTGGCGGGCGAGGCGGTGTGGGCGGCGTCGCCGATGATGACGGCCCGGCCGGTGTGCCAGCGGGGCACGTCGGGCAGGTCGTGGGAGTTGGTCACCATCAACCGGTCGCCGGTGGCTTCGACGATGCCGACGGCCGGGGTGTCGTCGCCGCGCAGGAGCGGGAGCAGCTCGTCCCGCCAGTGCGCGGGCGTGCCCTCGGCGATCTCGCCGGGGGTCAGCTCGGGGCCGAACACCCGGGCGAACCAGTACGTCTCCCCTGCCGGAGAGACCATGTAACCGAACGCGGTGGCGCTCCCTCTGATCATCTCGATGCGCGCGGGCACGGTCGGCGGGGCGGCCTCGGCGCTGTAGCCGTAGAAGACCCGCTGGCCGATGTAACGCGGCCGGGCGCCCGCGGGGTTGAGCACCGTCCGCAGCGCTGAGCCCAGCCCGTCGGCGCCGACCAGCACCTCGGCCCGCTCCGAGCCGCCGTCGCCGAAGCGCGCGGTGACCCCGTCGCCGTCCTCCTCGTACGACTCCAGCCGTCTCCCGTGCTGGATGGGGATGCCCCGACGGCGCACCTCCGCCTGCAGCACCCGGCACAGGGCGGCCCGGCGCAGCGAACGGTACTGGGTCAGCGGGTCGTCGCGCCCGTTCAGCGGGGCGGTTCTGAGCTCGGCGCCGTTGGCGTCCGTGAGTCGCAGCGACGTGATCGGGAACCCGCTGTCGGCGACCACGCCCGCCGCGCCGAGCTGCGCGAGGGCCGTCATGCCGTTGTGCGCGATGGTGAGGAAGGCGCCGATGTCCGCGGTGCTGTCGGGGTGCGCCTCGTACACGGCGACCTCGAACCCGGCCTGGTGCAGGGCCAGCGCCACCGCGTTGCCCGCGATGCCGCCGCCGATGACCATGATGTCCGTCATGTCAGTCCTCCGCTGTCGCGCCCTCATCGAACCATGATGTCCCCGCTTTGACGCCGGCGAGCCGGCCGTGATGGCCGGTCGCGGTCAGCGCCTGCCGGCCCGGGCCAGCGCGGCCTCAGCCTGGGCGGCCAGGGTGGCGACCAGCTCGGCCGCGGGGGGCAGGTCGTCGATGAGGTCGACGGCCTCGCTCGCCCACCGCGGCAGGGCGGGGATCTCTCCTCGTGCCACGGCGTCCTGGTATTCCCGCCGGGCGTTCGGGGCGGCCGCGAGCTCGTCCTCCCTGCCCCGCCAGCCGTCGAGGAACGGGTGGCCCAGGGTGCGCGCGGTGTACTTCGCCGGCCACCGCGAGCCGCGGGCGATGTCCAGCACCCTGTTGCGCTCGGTGTCCTCCCCGCGCCCCTCGACGATCGCCTTGGCGGTCGCGGGGTCGACCAGGGCCTCGGCCGTGGCCTGAAAGCGGGTGCCGAGCAGGGCTCCGGCGGCCCCCAGCGCCAGGGCGGCCGCCACGCCGCGGCCGTCCGCGATCCCGCCGGCCGCCAGCACCGGCACCGGCGCCGCCAGGTCCACCACGACCGGCACGAACGGCAGCGTGGAGCGCCCGTGCCGGGCTCCGTGCCCGCCGGCCTCGGTGCCCTGCGCCACGATCACGTCGGCGCCCAGATCCACCGCCCGCCGGGCCTCCTCCATATCGGTGACCTGGAGGATCAGCGCCGCGCCCGCGCCGCGGACGCGTTCCGCGAACGGGCCGGGGTCGCCGAAGGAGAACATCACCGCCGCCGGATCGTGCTCCAGCGCCCGCGCCACCACGCCGTCGTCGATCGCCCACGTCTGAAAGCCGATGCCCCAGGGCTTGCCGGCGCTTTCGCCGGCCAGGATCGGCAGCTCCCGGGCCAGCCAGTCGTGGTCGCCGTTGCCGCTGCCCAGCAGCCCGAGGCCGCCGCCGCGCGAGACCGCCGCCGCCAGGGCGCCACCGGCCGACCCGCCCATCGGGGCCAGGGCGATCGGATGCTCCACTCCGAACAGTTCCGTGAACGCCGTCGACAATCCCATAACCGCAGTCCTCACCTCGCTCGCACGGTCACCACCCGACGGGGCCGAGGCGATCGATGAAGATCCCGGTCGGCCCGTCGGCGTCGATCGTCGCCAGCCTAACGATCGAGTCGGTCCCCTCGGTGACGGTCAGCTGACCGGTGTGATGGTTCATGTCGGTGGCGGCGAACTTGCGGTTGGCGACCTCTCCGGGAGTGGCGACGTTGAATTTGATCGCCGGGAGGGCCTGGGCGTACCGGACGGTGATCATGTTCAGCGCCGCCTTCGACGAGCTGTACGCGAGCTCGTGCATCTTCGAGACGGGCTGCTCCGGATCGGTCACGACCGCGAACGAACCGCCACCGCTGGACACCATCACCACCCGCGGGTGCTCGGCCGCCTGCAGCAGGGGGAGGAAGGCGTGCGTGACCCGGATCGGCCCGTACACGTTGGTGTCGTAGACGGCGTGGATCTCGTCGGCCGTCGCGTCCGCGGGCGTGACGATCCGTCCCGGCGCGCCGGCGTTGTTGATCAGCACGTCCAGCCGGTCGGTGTGCTTGCGGACGAGGCGTACCGCGTCGCTCACCGACTCGTCCGAGGTCACGTCCAGGGGGACCATGACCACGTTCGCGCCGCCGTCGGCCAGCTTGGCGGCGGCCGCCCGTCCCCGGCCCTCGTCACGCGAGCCGAGGAAGATCGTCCAGCCCAGCTCGCCCAGCCGCCTGGCCGCCTCGAGACCGAGTCCCTTGTTGCCTCCGGTGATCAGCACCGAGGTCTGCTTCGAGTTCGTCATGCCCTCTGAGACGATTTGCCCGGCTCGGCTGTGACACGGTGTGATCGTCCTCACAGCCGGAGCCCGTCACGGGCCGTTGATCCAGACGAAGATGCGGCGTGACCCGCCAGCCGCTAGAGTTCGCGATCAAGAACTGTGCCGGTGCGCCTGCGAAGCTCTCCCCACCACCTCATGCGCCAGGCACGTCGGCCGGTGCCGGAGCGACGATCAGAGGACGTGGGTGGCCAGCCAGAGCAGAGGACGGCCGGGTTGGCTTCATGTCGGCGCGCTCGAAGAACGCGTCCACCGGGCCTGGGATCCGGGCACGTTCCCTCTTGCCGAGACCCTGCTGGCGATCATGACGCTGTCCGCGGTGCCGCGCGCCCTGGGCACCCGGCTGGCCGCTCATCTGTACGGCGGGATCGTCGTGGGGCCGGGAGCCGTGCCGGATTTACCGGGCTTCCAGCATTTGCGGGGCATCCCGCTGCCCATCCAGCAGGGCGGGTGGGAGCGCAGCGCCGGCGTCTACGACGCCAGGCGGCGCACCATCGGGGTGGGCAGCGTACCGTCACCGTCGGTGAGCGTGGCGGGTCACGAGCTGGGGCACGCGCTCGACGACCTGGACGGCATGCCGTCCCAGAGCCCGTTCTGGGCGGCCCTGCATGCCACGAGCGCCGCCCGCCTTGCTCCGCCGTACCGGGAGACGGTCACCGAGCTGTACGCCGAAGCCTTCGCCTGCGTGCTGGTCCGGCGGGCCCGGCGTCTCATCCAGCTGTTCGGCGACGAACACGCCGCCCAGCAGGCCTACACCTGGTTCGCGGGGCGATATGGGATCGGCTGAGCGGCGCCCACTGCCACCGGCGTGCCGGGCGGCTATTCTGGGCAGAGAACCGTGGCAGATGGGGCGGAGGGGATGAAGCACATGACCGCGATCATGCTGGCCGGCGGCGTCCTTCGCGTTCCGGCCTCCACCGTGCTGCCCGACGGCACCCGCATCGACGGCACCAGGGACATCACGCCCGATGCCCCCGACTACCAAGACTGGCTGCCGCACGCGATCGACGAGGAAGCCTCCTGGCACGGCGACCGCGACGACGAGGAGATCCTGCGTCGCTGGCGAGAGGCAGCCAGCGCCTGACCGCCTGTCGCCGCCAGTCGCGCAGGGCGTTCAGGAGCCCTTGACCAGCGTGAACGCGCCGCGGGCCAGCCCCAGTTGCTCCGAGAGCGTCCGCCCCTGGTCGAACGGCGTCCTCGGATCGATCGCCAGGGTCGTCACCACGAACGACCTCCCGTCCGCCGTCCTGGCGAGGTGGCCCAGGTCGCTCACCCCGGGCTCCGACCCGCCCTTGTACCAGACGGACGGCCACTGGGCCTTGTCCAGCGCGAGCCCGGCGTCGTCGATCGACAGGGCCTCGGCGACGTGCTTGTCGGGGAGCCTCGACAGCCGGGCGAAGGCCTGGCACACCTGGGCCGGGGAGGCGTACCACTCGAGGGTGTCCAGCGCGCGCGGCGCGGTCCAGCCGGCGATGCGGGACAGCGGCACTTCGGCGACCACCTTGTCCAGGTAGGCGCGCTTCCCGGCCGTGCCCAGCGACAGGTACCGCTTGGCGTGCCGCGGGTAGTCGGCGCCCTTGAGCACGAACAGCTCCCGCGTGGTGAGCAGGGGCGTGTCGCGCTTGTCGCGGGTGCCCCAGGCCCGCGCCGTGCGTTCGACGTTCTTGCGGCCGGCCTGGTGGATGAGCAGGTCGGCCGCGGTGTTGTCGCTGACGGAGATCATCAGCTTGGCGGCCTCCAGCACCGACACCTTGCTGTTGTCCGGGCGGTTCTGCAACTCGCCCGAGCCCAGGCTCTTCAGCTCCGGCGTGATCGTGAGCTGGGTGTCCCAGCCGAACGCCCCGCTGGCGATGCGCTCGGCCACGGCCCCCAGCACGTAGAGCTTGAACATGGAGCCGAGCGGGCGCGCCGTGCCGGGGGCGACGGAGTGCACGGGGCGACAGCTCCCGTCCTTGGTCACCTCCGCGGCGATGAAGCCCGCCTGCGGTGCGAGCCTGCCCAGCCGCCGGTCCAGCTCCGCCCAGTCCTTGGGCGCGGGGGCGACGTGCCGCCTGAACAGCAGTCCGTTGACGAGGCCGGCGCCGTCCGTCGTGAGCGACAGGTCGAACAGGGCGCCGGCCGCCTCGACCGTGGCGGTCAGCAGGGCGTTCTCCGACCTGGTGAGCTCCTGGAGCCGCATGCCCTTGAACGCGGTCAGGGTCTGGTTGATCCGGTCGGCGGGGACGCTCTGGAGGAACCCGGCGGCGAAGTGCCGCTTCAGCTCGCTCTCCGCGATCGGCGGGCGGGTGGCGGCGTCGAGCAGCCAGCGCAACTGCTTGCCCGCGGCCGTGCCGGGGATCTCGGGCGCGGCGACGGCGGCCTGTACGGGCGCGGTCCGGCCCACGCAGGCCGCCGTCATCGTCAACGCCGTGGCGGCGGCCGCCAGAAGACGGACGGACTTGGACGAAGTGATCAGAACCAGGCTGCTTCTCATGCCTCTCAGGCAATCGCGGCAGGCTCACGGCGGACCACCATGGGAGCCGCCGTTCTGGCTGGTGGGGATGGCCGTACGAAATATGCGGATAACCTCATAGACGCCTTCGTGATCTCTCATGAGGATGGAGGCCTATGCGTTCCAGGTTGGCGGCCGGGGTGCTGGCGACGGGCGGAGCCGCCGGCATCGTGGCCAACATGGTCATCACGAGCCGCATCACGGCGAGCCGCGACCTCCCCCTCCCGGTGACCGAGTGGGTCTTCATGGGGGTGGCGCTGCTCCTGCCCGCGCTGGGCTGGTTGCTGGCCACCCGGCGTCCCGAGCTGCGTTATGGCTGGCTGCTGCTGGTCTGCGCGCTCTTCCTGGGGCTGGGACTGGTCGGCGCGGGGCTGTCGATCACGAGCGGCGCGCCGCTCTGGCTGGCCTCCCCGCTCGCCTCCGTCCTCCCCGTCTTCTACGGCCTGAACTGGATCTTCGTCCCGCTGCTCTTCCCCGAAGGACGGCTGCCCTCGCGCCGCTGGCGTGCGTTCGCGTGGATCTCGGGCGTCGCGATCGGCCTGCACGCCATGGGGCTCGTGCTGAGCGGCTACGCCGGGGCCCGGCCGCTGCCGGTCGTGGATTCGGCGCTCGCGCTGTTCGCGGTCCTGTCGGCCGCCGTCGGCCAGTTCATCACGTGGGTCATGGCGGCGATCGGGTTCTGCGGGCTCGTGCTCCGCTTCCGGCGCAGCGCGCGAGTCGAGCGGCGGCAGTACGCGTGGATGGTCGGAGGCGTGGCCGTGAGCCTGGTGGGAGGCGTCACGCAGCTGGCGTTCGCCACGTGGCTGCCGGCGGTCGCGGTGCTCGGGACGGTGGCCATGGCGGGGGCGCTGCCCGTGGCGATCGGGGTCACCGTGGTCCGCCACCGGCTGCTCGACATCGGGATCGGCATCCGGGGCTCGCGCCTGCACCTGATCTTCGACGTACGGCCGACGGTGGACGAGGTGCTGTCCGACCTCGGCACCGCCCTGGAGGACGCGCCCGAGCCCGCGGAGCAGCTCGGCCGGGTGGCCGCGGCCGTGCGGACGGCGTTGGAGGCGAGCTGGGCGGCCGTGACGCTGGCGGACGGCACCCGCGTGGTCGCCGGCCGGCAGGAGGGCCCGGCGACGCTGACGGTGCCGGTGCGCGGAGGGCTCGGCCGGATCGAGTGCGGGCCCAGAGGCGTGGGCGGGCTGACGCGCGTGGACCGGCGGCTCCTGGAGGCGCTGGCCGTACCGGCCGGGCTGGCCATCCAGAGCGCCGGCCTGGCCACCCGCCTGGTCAACGCCCAGGAGGCGGAACGCCGGCGCATCGAACGCAACATCCACGACGGCGTTCAGCAGCAGCTCGTCGCGCTCATCGCCGGGCTGGAGCTGGCCCGGTCCACCGGCGCGAGCCCCGACATGCTCGCCCACCTGCGCGAACAGGCCCGCCAGACGCTCGCCGACGTGCGCGAGCTGGCGGCCGGCATCCACCCGTCGAGCCTCAGCCAGGGCGGCCTGGTGGAGGCGGTCGAGGAGCGCTGCTCCCGCCTGCCGGTGCACACGACGGTGACCTCGGACCCCGGGCTGCGTACCAGGCGCTTCGCGGACGAGGTCGAGGGCGCGCTGTACTTCACGGTCAGCGAGGCCGTCGCCAACGCGCTCAAACACGCGGGCGCCGCCACCGTAGAGGTACGCCTGTCGCACGCGGGCGGCCGCCTGCGCGCCACGGTCGCCGACGACGGGAAGGGCTTCGACCCGGGCGCCACCGCCCGCAGGGGCCTGGCCACGCTGTCCGACCGGCTGGACGCGCTCGGCGGCGGGCTCGACCTCGACAGCTCGCCGGGAAAGGGGACACGGGTGAACGCGTGGGTGCCGGCCGATGGGTGAGCGGCTCCGTACGGTGGTCGCCGACGACCATTACCTCGTACGCGAAGGAACCCGGCAACTGCTGGACATGTCGGGCGAGATTACGGTGGTCGGCGCGGTCGGCAACGCCGACGAGCTGCTCGACGCCGTCCGCCGCCTGGGCCCCGACGTCGTGGTCACCGACATCCGGATGCCGGGCGGTGACTGGCGGCCCGGCTTCGAGGGCATCGACGCCGCCCACCGCATCAGGGCCGCGCATCCGGGGGTCGGGGTCGTGGTGCTGTCGCAGTTCTCGGACGCGTTGTTCGCGTTCGAGCTGTTCAAGCACGGCACCGAGGGCTTCGCGTACCTGCTCAAGGACCGGGTCGGGGACCTGGACGAGCTGCTGGGGGCCATCAGGGCGGTGGCCGGCGGCGGCTCCGTCATCGACCCGAAGGTCGTGGAGGGCCTGCTGGCCAAACGCGACGTCCGCGGCCAGCAGGAGGCGCTGACCGGACGCGAACGCGACGTGCTCCGCGAGATGGCGCACGGCCGCTCCAACTCGGCCATCGCCAGGGCCCTTCATCTGTCGATCTCCTCGGTGGAGAAGAACGTCAACGCCATCTTCACGAAGCTGGGGCTGGAGAACAGCGGGGACGTGCACCGCAGGGTGGCCGCGGTCCTCGCCTACCTGGGCCCCGAGCGGTAGGCGAGGCGACCTAAAGGGTGGAGGGGAAGACGCGCGGGGGCGGGGCGAGGGTCAGAGCGGCGAAGAGCTCCTGCTGGGCATCGGTGAGCTCCGTGCGCTGCAGCAAGGTGCCGGACTTGGAGACGAAGACGCCGAGCTTGATGCGGTCGAGCTCGTGTCGCAGCCGCGCCCATTCCATCCCCGTACGGCTCTCCGCGACCCGCACCAGCACCAGCGCCGCCCAGCGCAACAGCAGATCCCCCCGGACGGCCGCCTCTCCCCGCTCGCGGACGGGCCGCAGGTCGGCCACCAGGTCGTGCCAGCCGCGGTCGAAGTTGAGCAGTTGCGTGTAGCCGAGCGCGATCTCCTCCGCCGACGACTCCGGGTCCGACGTGCGCACCAGGCACTTCCCGTCGAGGTTCTCCTCGGCCTTGACGGCTTTGGCGTCGATGCGCAGCAGCCCGCCTGGCGTCAGCCGGAGGTAGCGGTTCATGCCGGGCTGGGCCGAGATGACGGTGCACAGCTCGGCACGGGCGGCGGGCGGCAGCCGGTCGGTGTCGGCGATCAGCTCGGCCAGCCGCTCCACCAGGCGGGCACGCGCACGGGCGTCCCGCTCGGCGGCTTCGGCGTCGCAATAGACCACGAACCGCTCGTCCCCCGCGATGCGCACCTCCTTGACCCGCAGGTGCGGCGCGACGCGCTGGTAGCGGCCCTGGCGGGACAGCGCCGCGTCGGCCTCGGCGGATCCCGGGCGCAGCCGCTCGCCGATGATGTAGTGAAGGTCGCCGTCCGTCCGCAGGTCACGGAGGTCATGCGCGGTGGCGCAACAGCGGTCGGCGGCCCTGATGACGCGGGACAGGGTCCAGCCCTTCAAATCGTCCCTGGCCTGCCGGATCATCGCCGAGTCGTCGGCGCAGCTGGGCCAGCACCACATCCGCAGCGGGATGCCGGTGCGCGTGGCGGCCATCCCGAGGACCACCTCGTGCGGGTCGTCGCGATCGTCCACGGCCGTCCCGAAGCACGCCAACCCGGTCAACCTGCTGTCGTCGTGCGGCCCCGGCGTGCCGGAGGGGGGCACGTGCCCGGCCCAGCCACAGGCGCAGGAGGCGTCGAAGAGCACCAGGTCGACCTGCAGGCCGTGACAGTCGACGACCCGGTGCAGCACCTCCTCCTCCATCTGGCCGTAGATCTCGACCAGCCATTCCAGGGCGCGTTCGCAGGCGTCGTCGTCGGTGGCGGGCAGCCCGTCCACGAGGACGTCCTCGTTGATCCACGCGGCGGGCGGCGGACCGTGCCCTGGTGCCAGTGCCTGCTTGGCGACGAGCGCGAAGACCACCCGCTCCGTCGCCGCGTCGAGCCCGCTTTCGCGGCACAGCCGCCGCACGGTCGCATCGATGCCGAGCTGTCGCCACAGCCCGTCCAGCACCCACGCCCCGCCCAGCGGACGGGACTCCACGAACTCCAGGCCGTCGGCCGCCACGGCGAGGAGCTGCGCGGGGTCGAGGAACTTGGCCGCCGAGGCGACCAGGCGTACCAGGGCCAACCGGCTGGAGACGTTCTCCTCCCTGCCGAAGTTGTAGATGACCTGCACCTTCGAGCGCTGCGTGGCCTGATCCCACTCGTTGTGCGCCAGCTGCAGGTAGCGGACAACGGTGCCGTCCTTATTGCGCCGGGGGGTCGACCGTAAGTACATGAATCGAAGTTAACACCCCTCCCCATAAGCCGAATCTAATGTCACCACACCGTGACAACGGGTAATACTCGGACCCGACTCGATGAGTAATTCGGCGGGCCGGCCGACGCCGGCGGGTGGGCCCGATGCCGTTCCCGGTCCCGCCGCGTCGGGCGAAGTCCCAGGTCAGCGGCGGAATCGCGGGAAATAGCCAAAAAATGAACGACCGTGTATCTAGGTCGCACCGCCGCCGGACGGGTGAAAAAGCTACTTGAACAGCGGGTACGGCCGGTGCACGCCGGGCGGGCCGCGCTCAGGACCCGTTCGGGCAAGAGCCCTTACCAGACAATTAAGACGGCCCTCCACGAGCGCGCGAATCCATTGACAGAAGCTCTGACTCACCGGGCTTGGCATACCGCTGAGCCGCGTGGATGATGAGGGATCATGAGCACCTGGCCCTTTCGGCGGCCTGCGGAGCCGGTGACCCGGCGACTCCCCGCCGTCGCCCACGCGGAGGCGCCCAACTAGACCGTGACGGTGCGACTTCTCACTGTGAGGACGACAGGACAACCATGCGGAAATACGTCCTATTTTGCGGCGGATAGTTCGCGACGACGGTGTAATAGGCACGAAGTAACGGGGTGAACGATTTGCACCAAGACGAAACCCAATACGGTCCGTCCCTTGACCCGGGTGACCACTCCCCCTGCGTCATCACACCTTCTGAACCGAAAATCGTATCTGTCCCGATCGCCACGCTGATGCCCGGCGAATCACCCCGCCTGCAGGGTCAGGATCAGGAGCACGTGACCCGGCTGGCCGAGATCGACGGACCGCTCCCTCCCATTCTCGTCCGTCGCTCCGACAGGCGGGTCATCGACGGGATGCACCGTCTGCTCGCCGCCCTCATACGCGGGCAGGAGAGCATCGACGTCGAATTCTTCGACGGCACCACGGAGGACGCCTTTCTCCGCGCCGTCGAGACGAACATCGCGCACGGCCTGCCACTGACCCAGGCCGATCGGCGGGCCGCGGCGACCCGGATCGTGCTCTCGCATCCGCACATGTCGGATCGTGCGATCGCGCGGGCGTCGGGGCTCGGGGCCAAGGCCGTGGCCTCCATCCGCCGGCGTTCAACTGACTCCGTCCCGCAGTTGAACGCCCGCATCGGCCGGGACGGCAGGGTTCGCCCGCTGAGCGGGGACAGCGGCCGGTTACGAGCCGCCGAGGTGATCGCGCGCAACCCCGACGCCTCGCTCCGCGAGGTGGCCAGGCTCGCCGGCATCTCCCCCGCCACGGCCGGTGACGTGCGCAAGCGCATGCTGTCGAACGAGCCGCCGACGATGACCCGCCCCGCGGCCGCCAGTTCCGTCCCAGCCGCCGACACCGCGGCCGAACCGCTCCACGACGACGTGCTGTCCATGCACGCCGGGCGGCGCTCCGAGCCGGGGTCCGCGGCGCGCCCGCCGGAGCCGATCATGATGCTGGACAAGCTGCTGCGCGACCCGTCGCTGCGCCTGAAGGAGGAGGGCCGCCAGCTCCTGCGGCTGCTGCAGCAGAACGCGATCGCGACCGAGTGCTGGTCCGAGCTGATCGCCGCGGTCCCGCCGCACTGGGAGGCCCTGGTGGTCAGGCTGGCGCGCCAGTACGCCGCCACCTGGCAGCAGTTCGCGCAGACGCTCGACGAGCGGGACGGGTCACCGGTGTGGAAGGCGGTCGGCCAGTAGCCGGGCGGACCGGACGTCACCGGGCGCCGTCTCCGATCGGGGAAACGCCGACGTCGCCGACGCACCGGAGGTGGTCGGCGACGTGGTGGGACCGGTTACTGCTTCTCCATCGCCTCGATCAGGCTCTTGGGCCGCATGTCGGTCCAGGACTTCTCGATGTAGTCGAGGCACTCCTGGCGTCCGGCCTGCCCGAAGACCGTCTTCCAGCCCTCCGGGACCGCCACGAACACGGGCCAGAGCGAGTGCTGATTCTCGTCGTTCACCAGGACCAGGTACTGGGCATCCGGGTCGTCGAACGGGTTCGTCACCACGTCGTCCTTTCTCGGGTACGGGATGTGGGTGGCGCCGGAGCGCGGACGTCCGTACGGCTCCGGTCCGGCGTTCGGTGGCCGCGTGATGCGTCGCTCGGCCCCGCTGGGATCAACTATGAACGCAGACGCCGTGCGCCAGTCAACCTCGACGGTTTCCCTGTTCAAGTGCGCGCTGGCGGCAGTTGGCCGGGCACGGGTGAGCGCCGCCGTCCCCCTCACGGGGTTCCTTCGACAGTGAGGCAGGTGTCCATTGACGGCACTGCGGTTCGACGACTCGATCACCCGGCAGCGGGTGAGGCGGGGCACGGTGCGGCGGATCCTCCCGTATGCGCTGCGCTACCGCTGGTTCCTGGCCCTGCTGATGCTGGCCACGGTCGCCGGCGCGGTCATCACGGCCGTGGGGCCGCTGATCCTGAAAATGATCATCGATGACGGGATCCTGCCCCGGCGGACCGGCACGGTGGTGTGGTTGTGCCTGCTGGTCGCCGGGCTGTCCCTGGTGGAGGGCGGGGCGGCGTACCTGGGGGCCTGGTGCTCGGGCCGGATCGGCGAGGGCCTGGTCCACGACCTGCGGACCAAGGTGTTCGCGCACGTGCAGCGGCAACCCTTGGCGTTCTTCACGCGTACCCAGACCGGCGCACTGGTCAGCAGGCTCAACACCGACGTGGTGGGCGCCCGGCAGGCGGTGACGACGCTGCTGTCGCAGTCGGTGTCGACGCTGCTCACGCTCGTGCTCATCCTCGTCGCGATGCTCTACCTGTCGTGGCAGATCACCGTCGCGGCGCTGCTGATGATCCCGTTCTTCCTGCTGCCGGCGCGGCTGGTGGCCAGGCGGCAGGAGCGGCTCGCCCGCGAGTCGATGGAGCTGGACGCCGGCATGAGCTCGATGATGCACGAGCGCTTCAACGTCTCGGGCGCGCTGCTGTCCAAGCTGTACGGCCACCCGGACGACGACCTGGCCGCCTTCGCGCGCAAGACGGCGAGGATCCGCGACATCTCCATCCTGCGCGTCGTGTACGGACGCCTGTTCGGCATCGTCGTCACCGTGCTCACGGCGCTGACCACGGCCATCGTCTACGGCCTGGGCGGCGTGCTGACCATCGCGGGCTCGCTCGAACTCGGGACCCTGGTCGCCATGGTGGCCCTGCTGATGCGGCTCTACGGACCGGTCAACCTGCTGGCCTCGATGCAGGCCACCGCGTTGACGGCGCTGGTCAGCTTCGACCGGGTGCTGGAGGTGCTCGACCTGGAGCCGCAGATCACCGAGCGGCCCGGCGCCCGCGCGCTGAACGGGCCGGCCGCCTCGGGGCCGGCGGCGCCTGACGTCGTCTTCGACCGGGTGGGCTTCCGCTACCCGGACGCGGGCCAGGTCTCCCTGGCCTCCCTGGAGTCCGCCGCGCCCCGCGGACCGGAAGGGCCCAGCGAGTCGTGGACGCTGCGGGAGCTCAGCTTCCGGGCGCCCGCCGGACGGCTGACCGCGCTGGTCGGGCCCTCGGGAGCGGGCAAGACCACGATCACCCAGCTCGTGCCGCGCCTGTACGACGCCACCGAGGGCAGCGTGCGGATCGGCGGCCAGGACGTCCGCGACCTGACGCTGCAGTCCCTGCGGGACGCGGTCGGCGTGGTCAGCCAGGATGCACACCTGTTCCACGACACCCTGCGGGCCAACCTGGAGTACGCCAGGCCGGGCGCGAGCGAACGGGAGGTGATCACGGCCTGCCGGGCGGCGCTGGTCTGGGACACGATCCAGGCCCTGCCGGACGGCCTGGACACCGTGGTCGGCGAGCGCGGCCACCGCCTGTCCGGCGGCGAGAAGCAGCGGGTGGCCCTGGCCAGACTGCTGCTGAAAGCGCCGCCGATCATGGTGCTCGACGAGGCCACCGCGCACCTGGACTCGGAGTCGGAGGCGGCGATCCAGCGGGCGCTGCGGAGCGCGCTGGCCGGGCGTACGTCGCTGGTGATCGCGCACCGGCTGTCCACGGTCCGTGAGGCCGACCAGATCCTGGTCGTGGCGGCCGGCCGGATCCGCGAGCGGGGCACGCACGAGGAGCTGCTGCTGGCCGGCGGCCTGTACGCGGACCTGTACCGCACGCAGTTCGCCGGGCAGGCGGCCGGCAACCCGCGGTGACGCCGCTCGCTTTAGCGCGGTCGCGGAACTATCTTCAACACGGGCGTTTCCGGGCATGGGCCCGAATCTGTTTTGGGAGTTCGCAGTGGTTTCTGGCCGAGTGGTGAAGTTCGACGGGACGAGGGGCTACGGGTTCATCGCGCCCGACGACGGTGGGGAGGATGTGTTCCTCCACGTCAACGACATGCTGATCCCCGAGTCCGCGGTGCGGGCGGGGCTGGCGGTGGTGTTCGAGGCCGAAGAGGGAGACAGAGGGCCGAAGGCGTCGCGGGTCCGGCTGGCGGAGGGCGCAGTCGCGGCGGCGAGCGTGGCGGCGGCGCCTTCCGCGGCCGTCTCGGAGGTGGTGGACGACGATTCGATGTGCGACGTGCTCGACGCGGAGGAGTACCTGCGGGAGGTGACGGAGATCCTGCTGAGCGAGGCCCCGTCGCTGACGGGCGACCAGATCCTGCAGGTCCGCGTGGCCCTGCTGCAGTTCGCGAAGAACCACGGCTGGGCCGAGGGCTGACGGCACGTGGAAGAGGGCGGGGATCGGTCCTACCGGTCCCCGCCCTCTTCGTGTTTCTAGCGCGGCGGGACGGAGAAGTCGTGCACGACGACGGCGACGGCGCCGACGCTGGGGTGACGCTGGAAGACCGCCTCGATCTCGCCCAGTTCCATCCGGACCCCGGCGATCTTCACCTGCCGGTCCACCCGGCCGAGGTACTGCAGGGCGCCCTGCGGCAGCGCCCGCACCGCGTCGCCGGTGCGGTAGAGGCGACCGGTGGGCGTGGCCGCGAAGGGATCCTGGAAGAACGCCTCGCGGGTGCGATCGTGGTCGCCGGCGTACCCGCGGCCCACGCACACGCCGCCGACGAACAACTCGCCGGTCTCGCCCGGCTCGCAGGCGTGCCAGCCGTCGTCCTCGCGGCGCAGGACGTACAGGTCGGCGTTGACGACGGGGGTGCCGATCGGCAGGCGCAGCAGGTCGAGGTCGGCGGCCGTGACGGTGTGGTGGGTGACGTCGTCGGAGCACTCGGTCGGCCCGTAAGCGTTGACCAGCCCGGCGTGCGGCATCTCGCGCAGCCAGCGGCGCGCCACCTCGGTGGGCAGTTCCTCGCCGGTGGCGAGCATCCAGCGCAGGCCGGCGAGCAGGTCCGCCTCGGGGGCGGCGGCCAGGTCGTCGAGGAGCAGCCGGACCATGGTGGGGACGAGCTCGACGATCGTGACGCCGTGCTCGCCCACGAGCCGGGCGAAGGCCACCGAGTCGTACGCCGTCGCGTCCCCGACCACGCTGACCTGCCCTCCGACGACGAGCGGGCAGAGCATCTGCCAGATGGAGATGTCGAACCCGAGCGGCGCCGTCTGCGCCACCACGTCGTCGCCGGTCAGGCCCAGGTCGACGACCTTGGCGTGCAGGTGGTTGAGCATGCCTTGGTGCTCGACCACCGCGCCCTTGGGACGGCCGGTGGAGCCGGAGGTGAACAGCATGTACCGCGGCTGGTCGAGCGCTTCGAGCCGGGCGGGGCCCCGCCACGGCGCGTGCCGGGCGGCCGCGTCCGCGCGCACGACGCGCACCCCGGCGGCCCGCGCGCCCTCGGCGAGCGCCGGCGCCGCGGCCCCGCGGGAGGTGTCCAGCAGCAGCACGGCGCCGGCCTGCGTCAGGACGCCGGCCACCCGCCCGGCGGGCCAGCCGCCGTCCGCGGGCACGTAGACCGCGCCGACCAGCTCGATCGCCAGGAACGCGGCGATGACCTCGACGTTGCGTTCGCCGCCCACCGCGACGACCGTGCCGGGGCCGGCGCCCTCGTGCTCCAGCAGCGCGGCCAGGCGGCGCGCCTCGACGGCCAGTTCGCCGTAGGCGAGGCGGCGGGTCCCGTCCCTGACGGCGGGGCGGCCGGCGTCGGTGCGCTCGACCCAGGTGATCACGGCGTCGGCCAGGTCGGCCGCGTGCGGGCGGCGCATCGCCAGCTCGCGGGCGCGCCGGACCTGCGGGGGTGAGATGGGCAGCACGGGCAGTTCTGCGAGGCCGGGCAGGCCGTCCGCGAATGTCATTCACACGCTCCGATAATTGCCAGGAATTTCCGGACCTTGCCGGGCCGAGATGGCCTCAAGTATCGTGATCCGAGCTACGACGATCAAGGTTGTGCAGGGCCGGGAAAAATAGCCGGCGGCTCGTTTCCACCCCCTGACCCGTTTCTGTCGCATCCATTCCCGTGAGCAGGGGGGTTCGGCGAAGTGCCTGTTATCAAAGCCCCGCAAGAGTTCAATGTCGAAGACCTTTTCATAGATCTGCGGGCGGTGCTCGGGACTGCACTCTATTTGAAATGCGAAGGGTTCAACTTCGCGGGATCCGTCAAGTTGAAGGCGGCCGCGGAAATGGTCGCCGCCGCCGAGCGCGACGGCCTGATCGGCCTGGACTCGGTGCTGGTGGAGTCGTCGTCCGGGAATCTCGGCGTCGCGCTGGCGATGGTCGCGGCCGACCGGGGCCTGCGTTTCGTGTGCGTCACCGACCCGCGCTGCAACACCGCCTCGCGGCGGCTCATGCGCTCGCTGGGCGCCGAGGTCGTCGTCGTCGAGGCGCAGGACGCCAACGGCGGCTACCTGAACAGCCGCATCTCCCACGTCCGCGACCTGTGCGCGTCCGACCCCCGCTACGTGTGGCTCAACCAGTACGCCAACCCGGGCAACTGGCGCGCCCACTACCTGCACACGGCGCCCGCGATCGCCCGCAGCTTCCCCGGCCTGGAGGTGCTGTTCGTCGGCGCGGGCACCACGGGCACGCTGATGGGCTGCGCCCGCTACTTCAAGGAGCGCGGCGCGCCGGTCACGATCGTGGCGGTCGACGCGGTCGGCTCGGTGACGTTCGGCGGCGTCCCGGAGCGCCGCATGGTGCCGGGGCTGGGCACGAGCGTGCGGCCCGAACTGGTGGACGAGTCGTGGCTGGACGACGTGGTGCACGTCCCGGAGCCGGACACGATCATGGCCTGCCACAGCCTGGCCGCCCGCGGTTTCCTGTTCGGCGGCTCCACGGGCACCGTCGTGAGCGGTGCCTCGCGCTGGCTGGCCGAGAAGTACCCGGGCGAGGAGCCGGTCGCGGTCGCGGTCTCCCCCGACCTCGGCGAGCGCTACCTCGACTCGATCTACGAGGAGGGCTGGCTGCGTGATCACTTCGGCCGCCTCGACCTGCCCGACCGACCTGACAGGAGCGAGAGACCATGACCCGTGCCCCATCGTTCGCCGTCGTCCCGGGAGAGCAGGTCGCGGGCGTCCTGCACGGCCGGGAGAAGCAGGTCACGGACGTGGTGGCGGCGGCCTACCGGCTGCACGGTGAGGGCCGCACGGTCAACCCGGACTCCTACTTCCTGCGCTTCCCCGACCGGCCGTCGGCGCGGATCATCGCGCTGCCCGCCTCGGTCGGGGAGCCGGTGGACGTGCACGGCGTCAAGTGGATCTCCTCGTTCCCCGAGAACGTGGCGGCGGGTCTGCCGCGCGCCTCGGCGGTGCTGATCCTCAACGACACGGCGACCGGCTATCCGGTGGCGTGCCTGGAGAGTTCGATCATCAGCGCGGCCCGCACCGCCGCCTCGGCCGCGCTCGCGGCCACGACGCTGGCCGCCGCCCGCGGGGTGACGCCGCGCCGCGCCGGGTTCGTGGGCGTGGGGCTCATCGCCCGTTACGTGCACACGTACCTGGCGGCCAACGGGCTGTCGTTCGACGAGGTCGGCGTGTTCGACCTCGTCCGCGAGCACGCCGAGGGCTTCCAGGGATACCTGGAGGGAGCCGGGGCGGGCTCCGTCACCATCCACGACAGCGCGGAGTCGCTGGTAGCCGAGTCGGACCTGGTCGTGCTGGCCACGGTCGCAGGGGAGCCGCACCTGCACGCGCCGGAGCTGCTGGCGCACAACCCGCTGGTGCTGCACGTCTCGCTGCGCGACCTCTCGCCGGAGATCATCCTGGCGTCCTGCAACATCGTCGACGACGTCGAGCACTGTCTGAAGGCCGGCACGTCGCCGCACCTCGCCGAGCAGCGCGTCGGCAACCGCTCGTTCGTGGCCGGCACCCTGTACGACGTGATGGAGGGCCGGGTCGTCCCGCCCGCGGCGCGTCCGGTCGTGTTCTCGCCGTTCGGCCTCGGGGTGCTCGATCTCGCCGTGGCCAGTTACGTCCACGACGAGGTCGCCGCGTCGGGCGACCTCATGACCGTGCCCGGCTTCTTCCATGAGATGAAGCGCTACGGCTGACCCCGTCACCGCCGAGCTCAGAGCCCGCTCCCCCGCTGCCGGGGGGCGGGCTCTCAGCCGTCCAGGCCCAGCCGGCGGGACACCGCGGACCACACCTCGGCCAGGGTGTCGGGCTTGGCGATCTCGTAGTGGGTGCAGGCGATGCTCTCGACCGCGATCTCGCCGGTCACGTACGGCCGCCACAGCTCGGGGCGGGGCTCCTGTCCCGGCCTGCCGTCCTCCGCGACGATGAGCAGGATGTCGCCGTCGAACCGGCCGTGCCGGAAGCCGCGGCGCAGCCTGCGGTGGTTCTGCAGCAGGCGGGCGAACGTGCGGATCTCGTCCTCGGTGGCCGCGCCGAAGCCGTTGCCGGCCTGCCAGCGCACGATGTCCATCTGCCGCTCCAGGGCGGCGTCGGGATCGTCGTCGTGCTCGTCGGCGTCCTGCTCGGGCACCCACGGGTACTGGTCGAGCAGGACCAGCGCCGCGACCTCCTCGCCGGCAGCGCGGAGCTGGACGGCGATCTCGTGCGCGACGCCGCCGCCGTATGACCAGCCGAGCAGGTGGTACGGGCCGCTCGGCTGCACGGAGCGGATCTGCTCGACGTAGTCGGCCGCCATCTCCTCGACGGACCGGGCGAACTCCGTGGTGCCGTCGAGGCCGCGGGCCTGCACGCCGTACAAGGGGATGCCGGGCTGGACGTGGCGGGCCAGCGGCATGTAGCACCAGCTCAGGCCGCCCGCGGCGTGGACGCAGAAGAACGGCGGCCGCTCGCCCTCCGCGCGGATGGGCAGCAGCACGCCGAGGGCGTCCCGTACGGACGACAGCGTCATCCGCTTCATCAGCTCGGCGACCGTGGGGGCGACGAACAGGTCGCGGACCGCGACCGTCACGCCGCGGCCGCGCAGCCGCTCCACCAGCCGCACGGCGAGCAGCGAGTGGCCGCCGAGCGCGAAGAAGTCGTCGTCCACGCCGACCTCGGGCACGCCCAGGACCTCGGCGAACGCCTCGCACAGCCCGGACGTGACCGAGGTGACGTCCCAGTGGGTGACGCGTTCCTGAGCCTCCGGGGCCGCGGCCGGGAGCGCCTTGCGGTCGAGCTTGCCGTTCGGCATGAGCGGCAGCCGGTCGATCACCACGACGGCCGCGGGCACCATGTAGCCGGGCAGGCGTTCCTGGGCGGCGGCGCGTACCGCCTGCGGCAGGCCGTCGGCGTCGCCGTCCGGCACCACGTAGGCGACCAGCCGCTTGTCCCCGGGGTCGTCCTCGCGTACCAGCGCGACGGCCTGCGCCACGCGCGGGTGCGCGGCGAGGACGGCCTCGATCTCGCCCAGCTCGACGCGGAAGCCGCGGATCTTGACCTGGTCGTCGGAGCGGCCGGCGTACTGGAGCTCGCCTCCGGCCGTCCACCGCACCACGTCGCCGGTGCGGTACATGCGGGCACCGGGCCGGAAGGGGCAGGCCACGAAGCGGCCCGCCGTCAGCCCCGGGCGGCCCAGGTAACCGCGGGCCATGCCCTCACCCGCGATGTACAGTTCGCCGGTCACGCCGGGGGGCACCGGCCGCAGGTCGTCGTCCAGGACGTACACCTGGGTGTTGGCGACGGGGACGCCGATCGAGGACACGTCGGGCGCGCCCGACGTGAGGCGCTTGGCGGTGGACCAGACCGTGGTCTCGGTGGGGCCGTACAGGTTCGTCAGGGTCGGCGTCCGGCCGAGCAGCGTGTGCGCCAGGTCGGCGGGCAGGGCCTCGGCGCCGATCATGGCGCGGATCCTGGTCCAGTCGACCGGGTCGTCGGCGTCGGCGACCAGGCCGCGCCAGAGGCTGGGCGTGGCGTGCACCGTCGTCGCGCCGGTGGAGCGGATGAGCGCGCGCAGCGCCCACGGGTCGAGCACCTGCTCCTGCGCGGCCATGACGATGCGCGCGCCGTTGACCAGCGGCAGGTAGAACTCGAAGCCGGCCATGTCGCAGCCGTGCGTGCTCACCGCGAGCAGGCGCTCGTCCGGGGTCAGCGCGAACATGTCCTGCATCGACAGCAGGAAGTTGACGATGGCGCGGTGCTCGACCAGCACGCCCTTGGGACGGCCGGTGGAGCCGGAGGTGTAGATGACCCACATCGGGTGCTCGGGACGCGTGGCGACGCCCGGCCGGCCGGCCGCCTCCGCGCGCACCGCCGCATCGTCGATCATGACGATCGGCACGCCGTCGCCGATCTCGAACCCGGGCAGCCGCTCGCGCATGTCCTCGCCGGTCAGCACGCACGCCGCGCCGGAGTCGGCGATCACGTACGCGATGCGGCCCGCGGGGTAGGCCGGGTCGATCGGCAGGTAGGCGGCCCCGGCCTTGATGACGCCGAGCAGCGCCACCACCAGGTCGATCCCACGGTCGAAGACGACGGCCACGATCGACTCGGGGCCGATGCCCCTGCCGATCAGATGGCGGGCGACCTGGTTGGCGCGGGCGTCGAGGGCGGCATAGGTCAGCTCGGTCGTCCCGGAGGTGAGGGCGGTGGCGTGGGGCGTACGTGTCGCCTGCGCCTCGAACAGCTCCACGACGGTCGTGGCGGGGAGCGGGGCGGCGGTGTCGTTCCAGGCGGTCAGCATGCGGCGCCGCTCGTCCGCGTCGAGCACGTCCACGGCGCTCAGCCTGGTGCCCGGCTCGGCGGCGAGGGCGGCCAGCACGCGGACCAGGCGTTCGGCGATGCGCTCCACCGAGGCCAGGTCGAACAGGTCGGCGGCGCCGATCACCGCGCCGCGCATCCCCGCCGGAGCGCCGTCGGCGTCGAACGTCTCGCCGACGCTGACGTCCAGGTCGAACTTCACCACCGACAGTTGCTCGCCAGGTGTGGCGGCGGTGCTTCGGTCGGCGCCCCGGGTCGCGGCAAGGTCCGGCAGGTCCAGCCTGGCGCCCTCGGTGTTCTGCAGCAGCAGCATCACCTGGAACAGCGGGTGGCGGGCCAGCGACCTGGCCGGGGACAGCTCCTCCACAAGGCGTTCGAAGGGCACGTCCGGATGGGCGAACGCCCCCAGCCCCGCCTCCCTGACCCGCCCCAGCACCTCGCGCAGGGTGGGGTCGCCGGACAGGTCGGTACGCAGGACGAAGGTGTTGACGAAGTACCCCACGAGGTCGTCGAGCGCCTCGTCGGTGCGTCCGGCCAGCGCCGAGCCGATGGGCACGTCGGTGCCGCCGCCGAGCCGGGACAGCAGCACAGCCAACGCCCCGTGCAGCATCATGAACATGGTCACGCCCTCATCACGGGCGACCTCGCGCAGCCGGGCGTGCACCTCGGATGGGATCTCCAGCGGCACCCGCCGTCCCAGGTGCCCGGCCACCTCGGGCCGCGTGCGGTCGAAGGGCAGCTCCAGCTCCTCCGGCAGGCCGGCCAGCGTCTCCCGCCAATAGGCGACCTGGCTGGAGATGAGGCTGTCCGGGTCCTCTCCGTCGCCGAGCACGGCACGCTGCCACAGCGCGTAGTCGGCGTACTGCACCGGCAGCGGCTCCCACCCCGGCGCCCGTCCCTCGCGGCGTGCGGCGTAGGCGGTGGAGACGTCCCTGGCCAGCGGCGCCCACGACCAGCCGTCGCCGGCGATGTGGTGCACCACGACGACGAGCACGTGCTCCTCCGGCCCGCCGCTGAACAGCCAGGCCCGGATCGGCGGCTCGGCGGACAGGTCGAAGGTGTGCGCCCGCGCCGCCTCCACCGCCGCTTCCAGGTCCCCGGGCGCGACCCGCGCCGTGGTCAGCTCCCAGTCGAGGTCCTCGACGGGCAGGATGTGCTGGTACGGCTCCCCGTCGGCCACGGGGAACACCGTGCGCAGCACCTCGTGGCGGGCGAGGACGTCACGGAAGGCGGCGGCCATGGCCGGGACGTCCACCGGGCCGGCCAGCCGTACCGCGACGGGGATGTTGTACGTGGCGCTCGGGCCTTCGAGCTTGGCGATGATCCACATGCGCCGCTGGCCGTAGGAGAGGGGGATGCGGCCGGGGCGCTCGCCCGCCGTCAGCGGGGCGCGGGCCCGGGCCGCGCCGTTCAGACCGGCGGCCAGGCCCGCCACGGTGGGGGTGTCGAACAGGGCGCGGATCTCGATCTCGACGCCGAGGAGTGCGCGGATGCGGCTGACCAGGCGGACGGCCAGGAGCGAGTGGCCGCCGAGTGCGAAGAAGTCGTCGTCGACGCTCACCTCGGGCAGCCCGAGCACCTCGGCGAAGGCCAGGCACAGGATCTCCTCCTGCGCGGTCGCCGCCTGACGGCCGCCGGCCGTGTGGGCGGAGGCGTAGTCGGGGGCGGGGAGGGCGTGGCGGTCGAGCTTGCCGTTGGCGGTCAGCGGGAGGGCTTCCAGGACGACCCACGCCGAGGGGATCATGTGGTCCGGCAGCCGCTCGGCCGCGAAGCGGCGCACCAGCGACGGCAGCTCTGCCGTGTTGTCCGTGTCACCGGCCACCAGATACCCGACCAGCCGCACATCACCCGGCGCCTCTTCCCGGGCGACCACAGCCACCTGCTCCGCACCCCGGCAGCCGGCCAGCACCGCGCCGACCTCACCCGGCTCCACCCGGAAACCACGAATCTTCACCTGGTCATCCACCCGGCCCGCGAACACCACCTGCCCATCGGGAGTCCAGCGAGCCCGATCACCCGTCCGATACATCCGCCCGCTCTCAAACGGGCAAGCCACGAACCGCTCCCCGGTCAACCCCGGCCGCCCCAGATAGCCACGCGCCACCTGCGCCCCGGCGATATACAACTCGCCCGTCACCCCTGCGGGGACCGGCGCGAGGTGTTCGTCGAGCACATACAGGCTCGTGTTCGC
>NZ_JBEXCR010000061.1:0-70962 GCF_040605375.1 Nonomuraea sp. NPDC005650 | reverse complement strand
CCGGCCGCCCGTCACCGGAGACGCAGGGGCCGCCCGGGTCCGACCAGGTGTCGGCGGCCACGGGGTCGGTCGGGATCGAGTTGTACTCGATGACGGCGACCGGGTTGTTCTTGAACTTCTTCCAGGCGTACAGGTCGGTCTCGCTGGTGGCATAGAGACCGATGGTCATGGTGTTCCACTTCTTGGCGGCGGCGTCGGCGGCCCACGACGTGACGTCGAACTCCACGCCGCCGGGCGCGCAGGTCCCCGTGCCATAGCCCTTGGCCACGTTCACCGTGGAGAGCAACCTGGTCTTCGCCGGCGGGTTCTTCCAGGTGGTGCTCTTGCTGATCGCGCCGGTCCCCCACGCCTCGACCTTGCGGGCGCTGCACGAGTACGACCACGTCTCGTACGTGCGCAGCGTCGCCTTGATGATCTGCTTGCCGTGAATCGTGGAGCCGGTGGCCATCTGGAAGAACGAGCGGTTCGTCTGGGTGGAGCTGATGTGGCCGACCCGGGCGATGTCGCTGGAGTTGAGGTAGTTCGAGCTGGGCCAGTTGCTCCAGACCGCCGTCCACGAGCCGCGGGCGGCCGAGAAGTACGGGTCCAGATAGACCGGGAACTTGGTCTTCGGATCTGCCAGCATCTTCTTGTCCGGCCTCAGCCGCAGCTGCCTGCCCGCCAGCTCCACGCCCATCGTCGCCTCGCGCGCCTCCGGGGAACGGCCTTCCTTGAGCGCCTTCGGACTGGCGATGCCCTCCGAATCCCACATCTTCGGCGTGGGCGCGATGAAGATCGTCCCTCCGCTCTGGTCGACGGCCTCCAGGTTGCCCGCGTTGTCCGTCTTCACCGACAGGCCGGTGACCGAGAGGGGGTAGGAGAGCTCGGTCATGCTCGCCGCGGCGGCCCGCGACTTGACCACCAGGATGTGGGAGAAGCCGTCCACGTCCGCGGTGACCTGCAGGTCCACGCCCGGCATGACCTCGGCGTAGGTGGCGGTGTCGCCGTTCAGCGTGGGCTTGGGGAGCGTGCCCTGCCAGCCCAGCTCCAGCGTCTTGGCGCCGCGCGCCATGCGGGCGAGCGGTCCGGAACCACCGCCGGAGAACGTCAGGTCGGCCGCCGTGGCGACCGTCTCGACCGCGCCGTCCGGGCGCAGGCGGAGCGTGGTGTCCACCGGGACCCAGCCGCCGGACTTGCGCACGCGCACCGGGCGGACGTACTGCTCCATGGTGAACGTGCCGTCGGGCTTGGCCCAGACCTGGCGGGTCTCGCTGCGCTGCGTCTCCACCTCGACGGGCTTGCCGGCGCTGCGGGCGAGGGCGAGCGCGGAGTCCTCGGGTGGTTGGACGATCTGCGGTGGTTCCACGGTCTTCGCCGCTGCGGGCGCCTGATCAGGTACCACCAAGATCGCTAAGGCTAACGCCGCCGCAACCAACCCACGAACTGCCCGCATATGCCCTCACCCACGGTGAGCAGGGGTTACGCGCGGGAAGGAGCACCCGCCCGGCGTCTCCACGATCTTCGGTTGACGATCGGATTTTCACCCTGGCAACACGAGAGGTCCAGAGTTTTGCTCATTCTGCTCAAATTTCCTTCACTCCCTCGATTTGTCCGGAAATTTCCGTCATGTCGTCTCAGACGTCCGTGGGCAGGGGCGATGCGGCCGGATTGACCCGCTTGACGATCTCGTTCAGGGCGATGCGGACGTACGGCTCCCCCACCCAAAGATGCTTGGCCCCGTCCACCCCGATCACCTCGGCCTGGGGCACCCGCGCGAACCTCGCGCGCGCCTCCTCGGGCCGCAGGTAGTCGTCGAACTCGGGCACCAGCGCCACCAGCGGCCGCCCGAAGCGCGCCCAGGCGTCCAGGTCGTGGTCGGTGGCCCGGTGCAGCGGCGGCGAGAGCAGGATCGCGCCCTCCACCAGCGGGTCGTGCGCCCACTTCAGCGCCAGCTCCGTGCCGAACGACCAGCCGACCACCCACACCTGCGGCAGGTCGTGGAACTCGGCGTACTCCAGCGCCGCCGCCACGTCGAACCGCTCGCCCTCTCCCCCGTCGAACGTCCCCTCCGAGGTGCCGCGTTCGGAGGAGGTGCCCCGGGTGTTGAAGCGCAGCACGGCCAGGTCGGCGAGCGCGGGCAGCCGGTTGGCGGCCTTCTTGTAGACGTGGCTGTCCATGAACCCGCCGTGGGTGGGCAGCGGGTGCAACGTCACCAACGTCGCCACGGGGGGACGGTCGAGGGGCAGGGCCAGCTCCCCGACCAGGGTCAGGCCGTCGGCCGTCTCAAGCTCGATCGGCTCGCGCCGAGCGGGCAGCACGGTCGCCGCGCGAATCTCCACCTTGGGGGTTCCCTTCAATAACGGGTGCGGCCTGGGCCGCGGTCGAGTCTCTTACGCCAGCATGCGGGGTGCCAGTGACGGCGTTCCTCATCGCCCCCCGGCCAGTTGGGCCAGGCGACGAGGTGTGACTGGCCGCTGCGGATCTCCTGGTCGCAGCCCGGACATCGGTAGTCCTTGGTCGAGGAGGCGCCGGTGAGCATGCGCACCTTCCACTCGCCGTCGGGCCATTCCTCCACTTTGTCCAGCCCGGTCGGGAAGCCGAAGGGGCGAGAGGACTCCCTGCGGCGGGCGCGGCGGGGGCTCATGGACGGGGGAATCGGCTGACGCCGGCGGTGACGAGCTGGTCGAGCAGGGGGGTGGGCGCGTAGGCGGGCTCGCGGTATTCGGCGTAGAGGGCTCTCAGCCCGTCGCGGACTCTCGCCAGGCCCAGCGACTCCAGCATCTCGAACGGCCCGGCCGGGTAGCCGCAGCCCAGGCGCATGGCCGCGTCGATGTCGTCGATCGAGGCGTAACCGGAGTCGTACATCCGCACGGCATCGTTGAGGTAGGGGAAGAGCAGGGCGTCCACCACGAAGCCCGCCCGGTCCTTGCACGGCACCGGCGTCAGCCCGGCGATCTTCACCAGGTCTCTGGCGGCGCTCGCGGCCTCCTCCGAGGTCAGCACCGTCGAGGCGAGCTCGGCCACCTGGTCGCCGACGAGGTGCACGCCGACCATCCTGGCGGGGTCGGGGAGGCGTACGGCGTGCTCGATCACGGGCCGGTCGGCGAGGCGCAGCACGACGTCGGGATCCTCGGACGACCTGAACCCGGCCGCCCGCAGCCGCTCCGCCAGCCCGTCGCCGCCGTCCCCGGCCACGCCGAACGTGCCCGGCCGCGACTTCGCCGGCGCCTCCCCCGGCGGGTCGCCGTAGAAGCCCCGGCCCGACTTGCGGCCCAGCAGCCCGGCGGTGACCAGCTCGCGCAGCAGCGGCGAGGGCGCGTGCCGCCGGTCGCGCGTCTCGTCGAACAGCACCCCCATCACCTCGTACGCGGTGTCGAGCCCGATCAGGTCGAGCAGCGTGAACGGCCCCATCGGCAGCCCCACGCCCAGCTTCATCGCGGCGTCGATGTCGTCGCGCCCGGCCACGCCCAGCTCCATGAGCACGGCGGCCTGGTTGAGGTAGGGCAGGAGCAGCCGGTTGACCACGAACCCGGCCCGATCGCCCACCGCCACGGCCGTCTTCCCCAGCCTGCCCGCCAGCGCCGCGATGTCGGCCACCAGGCCCGGCGCGGTCACCACCGTGCCCACGACCTCGACCAGCTTCATCACCGGCGCCGGGTTGAAGAAGTGCATCCCCACGACCTGCCCCGGGCGACCCGTGGCGGCGGCGATGGCGGTGACCGACAGCGAGGAGGAGTTGGTGGCCAGGACGGTCTCGGGCTCGCAGATCCGGTCGAGGTCCTTGAACAGCGCGATCTTGTAGTCGAGGATCTCGGGGATCGCCTCCACCACCAGATCGACGTCCCGCAGGTCCTCGCGCGAGGTGGTCAGCGTGACGCGGCCGAGGATCTCGTCGCGCTGACCGGGCGCCAGCCTGCCCTTGTCGACGGCCCTGCCGGTGGAGCGCTCAAGATGCCCGCGACCCCTGGCCAGCGCCTCGGCGTCGGCCTCGACCCCGATCACGCGCAGGCCGGCCCGCGCGAACACCTCGGCGATCCCGGCACCCATCGTGCCGAGCCCGACCACTCCCACCCTTTCGAACGCCATGCGTCCAGTTTTCCAGAGCCGCTAAGGTGGGGCGTCATGCGGCTGGTCATCGCGCGATGCAGCGTGGATTACATCGGACGGCTCACGGCGCACCTTCCCATGGCGCCGCGGCTCTTGTTGATCAAGGCGGACGGGAGCGTGAGCATCCACGCTGACGACCGCGCCTTCAAGCCGCTCAACTGGATGAACCCGCCGTGCAAGCTCAAAGAGGACGGCGAGACCTGGACGGTCACCCATGGCAAGACCGGCGAGAAGCTGGTGCTGACGATGGAGGAGATCCTCCACGACTCCAGCCACGAGCTGGGCGTCGATCCCGGGCTGATCAAGGACGGCGTCGAGGCTCACCTGCAGGAGCTGCTCGCGGAGCACATCACGACGCTCGGGGACGGCTATTCGCTGGTCCGGCGCGAGTACATGACGGCGATCGGGCCGGTGGACATCCTGTGCCGGGACGGGCTCGGCGCGACCGTGGCGGTGGAGATCAAGCGGCGGGGGGAGATCGACGGGGTCGAGCAGCTCACGCGCTATCTGGAGCTGCTCAACCGCGATCCGCTGCTGGCGCCGGTGCGCGGCATCTTCGCGGCGCAGGAGATCAAGCCGCAGGCGCGCGTGCTCGCCACCGACCGCGGCATCGACTGCGTCACCCTCGACTACGACGCGCTGCGCGGCATCGAGCCGGAGAACCCGACACTGTTCTAGCCGGCGAGCTTGCGCAGGACGTCGGCGATCTCCTGGGTGCCGGGGAGGGCGGCCATCTCGGCGGCGACGGCCGAGGCGGCGCGGCCGAAGCGCAGGTCGGAGAGCAGCGCGCGGCAGCGGTCGGCCACCGCCTCCGCCGTCAGCTCCTCCGGCGCCAACCTCAACCCCGCGCCCGCCCTGACGACCGCGTCCGCGTTGTCGAACTGGTCGTCGAACTGCGGCAGGACGAGCTGCGGGCAGCCCGCGGCGAACGCCGTGAGGGTGGTGCCCTGCCCTCCGTGGTTGATCGCGACCGCGCAGCCCGGCAGGACGTGGGCCAGCGGCATCCGCCCGGCGGCCACGACGGCGGGAGGAAGGGGCGGCCAGCCCGCCACGACCGCGTCGTCCACCGCCACCAGCAGCTCCACGTCCAGCTCCGCCAGGCGCTCCAGCATCGGCAGCACGAGCTCGCGCACGCCGCGCGGGCCGAGCCGGGGCAGGAGCGTGCCCATGGTGAGGCAGATCCGCGGCTTGCGCCCCCGCTCGAACGCCCACGCCGGGACGTGCGCGTCCCCGTTGTACGGGATGTAGCGCAGGCTCTGGTGCCCGGCGGCGTGCGGCAGCCGCAGGCTCGGCGGCCAGGGGTTCAGCACCTCGTCCGGCTCGGGGAGGGCGGCCAGGCCGGCCGCCGCGAGCTCGCCGCGCAGCGCCTCGGCCGCGCCCGCCCGGTACGCGTCCAGCCGGGCCACGCCCCACTGGTACTCGACCAGCGGCACCGCGTGCGCCGCCGCCGCGACGGGACCGGCGAACTCCGCCCGCTCGCTCACCACGAGGTCCGGCCGCCACGCCACCACCAGCGCCTTCATGCCGGGCAGGCCGCTGGCCGCGAGCCGCCCGAAGCGCCGCCCGTTCCCGCGCGCGCCCTCCTCACCCCGTGAGACGCCGCCGGCGTCCAGGGACGGGGACGGGGACCGGGCGTCCCGCTCCTCGGCCGCCAGCGTCACGAAGTCGGCGGCCGGGCCACAGGCGGCGGCCGGGAGGCCGGAGCGGCAGACGGTGGGCACGAAGTTCTCGGCCGCGGCCACCAGGACCTCGTGGCCGAGCGACCGCAACGACCAGGCCAGGGGCACCAGCGGGAAGAAGTGGCCCGGCAGGGCGACGGTCGTGAACAGGATGCGCATCGCTCTCCCCCGTTGGACGATGTGTGGCCAACCCGCGGCCAGGCTCCCTGCGGGTGGAACATCCCGGCCGCCGCGGCCTCGGCCAGCGTAGGGGGCGGCCAGGTCAAGCTGGGACCTGATCGGCTCGATGAGGGCGGGGAATCGCCGTCACAACGCACTCCGCGGGCACGCCGGCAGCCGGTCCGCACCCTGGTAAGCGCCGGCTTACCGGACTATCGTGACGCCATGACGACGCTCACGTTCGACTCGCTCAACCCGGCGACCGGCGAGGTCGTCGGCACCCATCCCAAGCAGGGCCCCGACGCCGTGCGCGCGGCCGTGGGCCGCGCCGGGGAGGCGGCGGCCTGGTGGGCCGGGCTCGGTCACGCCGCGCGCAGGCAACGGCTGCTCGACCACAAGGCCGTCCTCACCCAGCACCTGAGGGAGCTGGCCGGGCTCGTGCACGAGGAGACGGGCAAGCCGGTGGGCGACGCGACGCTGGAGATCGTGCTGGCGATCACCCACCTCGACTGGGCGGCCCGCAACGCCCGCAAGGTGCTCGGCCCCCGCCGGGTCGGCACCGGCATGGTCGGCCTCAACCTGGCCGCCACGCTCGAATACCTCCCTCTCGGCGTGGTCGGGGTGATCGGCCCGTGGAACTACCCGGTCTTCACCCCCATGGGCTCCATCGCCTATGCCCTCGCCGCCGGAAACGCCGTGGTGTTCAAGCCCAGCGAGCTCACCCCGGGCATCGGCGTGCGGCTGGCCGAGCTGTTCGCCGAGTCGGTGCCCGAGCATCCCGTGTTCCAGACCGTGACCGGGCTGGGCGAGACCGGGGCGGCGCTGGCCGCCGATCCGCGGGTCGGGAAGGTGGCGTTCACCGGCTCGACCGCCACCGCCAAGCGCGTCATGGCGGCCTGCGCCGAGAACCTGACGCCCATCGTGGCCGAGTGCGGCGGCAAGGACGCGTTCATCGTGGACACCGACGCCGACCTCGCCAGGGCCGCCGACGCCTGCCTGTGGGGCGCGATGTCCAACGCCGGCCAGACCTGCGTGGGCGTCGAGCGCGTCTACGTGGTCGACGCCGTCTATGAAACTTTCATGCGGGAGCTGTCCGATCGGGTGACAAAGGTGAAGGCCGGCGAGGACTACGGCCCGATCACGATGCCGGGCCAGGTGGACATCATCAAGCGCCACATCGACGACGCCACCAAGTCCGGAAAAATCGTGACCGGCGGCCCCGACTCCGTCCGTGCCCCCTTCGTGGAGCCCGTGATCGTCGAGGACGTGCCCGAGGACTCCCCCGCGGTGCGCGAGGAGACGTTCGGCCCGACGATCACCGTCCGCCGCACCCGCGACGCCCAGGAGGCCCTGGAGCTGGCCAACGCCTCCGCGTACGGCCTGGGCGGGACGGTCTTCTCCCGGAACACGCGCCGGGCGATGGAGCTCGCCCGCAGGATGCGTACCGGGATGACCGCCATCAATTCCGTCATCTCGTTTGCCGGAGTGCCTGCGCTGCCGTTCGGCGGGGTGGGAGACTCGGGATTCGGACGGATCCACGGAGCCGACGGTCTACGCGAGTTCGCCAGGCCCAAAGCGATCTCCAGGCAGCGGTTCGCGATGCCGGGGATGAACCTGACCTCGTTCACCCGAGGGCCCGCCGAGCTTGAGCGGCTGATCAGGCTCGTCACGTTCTTGCATGGACGACGTAAAAGATAATCTTCTTACCCTTTCCCAAAACGGATCATCCGTCCATAATTGTGTGCTCTGGGGGCCACGATCATGTTGGACGGGTGGAATGTGAACCGGTCTTACCGGGGAATGTCGGCTGAGCAAAGGCTGGCAGACAGACGCGAGCGGCTGATGACAGCCGCGTACACGCTATACGCGAAGCCAGGGTTCACGGCGACGACCATCGAAAGGCTGTGCTCGGAGGCACGGATCTCGAACCGCGCCTTCTACGAATGTTTCGGTGGACGCGAAGAGCTGCTCCAGGCGCTGCACGAGCGCTGCGTGGAAGAAAGCCTGGCCGTTGTGGCCAAAGCGGTCCAGGAGGCGCCGAAGACGCTTGACGACCGAGTCAAGGCGGGGATTCGCGCGTACGTCGAGTTCACCACGGCGGACTGGCGGCGGGCTCGAATCATGCACGTCGAAGTGCGCCGTTCAGGCGACGTCCTGACATTGTCCCGTCAACGCGCGGTGGACGCGTTCGCGCGGCTGGTCGAGGAGGCGTCAGCCGATTTTCCGCAGGCCAAAGGGCTGAATCGGCGGCTGGTTGCACTCGGAGTAATTGGAGCGCTACAAGAGTTACTCATCGAGTGGCTGCACTCGGACGAGCAGCCCTCGATCGACGAACTCGCCGACGTGGCCGTGCACATCTTCATCCGCGGCCTCGGCGCATCGTGACTATTCGGTGACCATTCGGCGGCCATTCCCAAAATGGCCGGCCCGAAATCTGTATTTCACATCACACAAAAGGAGCGGGCAACGGCTGATCGTCGCCCGCTCCGATATGTCACATCAGGCCACTGCGGCCGCGGGAACCTCCATGTGCAGCACCCGATTCAGCCGGGTCACCGCCAGTATCCGCATGATCCGCGGTGGCACCCCCCGAAGAACGAGGCGGCGTTGCACGCTCAACGCGCGCCGATGCGCGCCCACCAGCACCCCGAGGCCGGTCGCGTCGATCATCTCCAGCTTGGAGAGGTCCAGGATCAGGTCGCCTTCGCCGGAACCGAGAGCTTCGTGCAGGTGTTCCCGCACGCCGGCCGACGTGCCGGCGTCGAGCCTGGCGCCGATCCGCACCACCTGGGCACTCGGATTGCCCCGGACGCGCATGCCACCTCCTCAATCACACACGGTGTAGTCACCTCAGGACGCAGAGCGTCCATCGAGGTGAACCCGTGTCCCTCCCCTACCCACCTATCGGAAGTGACACGACTGCATTCAAGGTGAACTGTCCGTCTTCCGTCGGATGGGCGCTCAGCTTGCCGCCCACGGCGGCCAGCCGCTCAGCCATGCCGGTCAGGCCGCTCCCGAGGTCCGCGGCCCGCCGCCGCTGCACCCCGTCGTTGCGGACGCTCAGCTCAGCCTCCAGCGCCGTGAAGCGGATCGAGATGTCGCAGAACGTCGCGGTGCTGTGCTTGAGCACGTTGGTCACCGCCTCGCGAACCGCGTAGGCGAACACCGGCGCCACTCCGTCGGGCAGGTCCCGATAGGGCAGGTGAACCTCGCAGCGGACCCCCGCCGCCTCCAGCACTCCCTTCACGCTATTCAGCTCAGCGGCCAAGTCAAGCTCGCGGTAGCCGCGCACCGCCTGCCGCAGCTCCCTGAGCGCCTTCCTGGTCAGCGCGTTGACCTCGGCCATCTCGGACTTGGCCGCGCCGGAGTCCACGTCCGACAGCCGTACGGCCAGCTCGGTCTTCACGGCGATGGCGGAGAGCTGGTGGCCGACCAGGTCGTGCAGGTCCCTGGCGAAACGCAGCCGCTCCTCGGCCAGCGCCAGCCGCGTGTGCGCCTCGCGGCCCTCATGAGCCTGTACGGCGAGCGACCAGATCCAGATCCACATCCGGTTGGACGGCGGCATGATCCCGCACCAGATGCCGTACACGAGCCCGTTGAAGAACAGCGCTTCGCCGACGGTCACGCTCATGCCCGTCATGCTCAGCCCGAGGGCCGTGGCCACCACGCTGATCCCCACGCCGACCACCCACGTACCGGCGGCCAGCAGGTAGAGCGTGCGCCTGGAGACCCGGAGCGTGGCCATGCTCAGCCAGCAGACGAGCACGATACCCCAGCCGAACGAGTCGCCCCCGCCCAATGCCGTCGCGACCACCGCCAAGGCCGCCGTCACCGTCACCTCCCGGATGAGATAACGGCGGTTCAGCGCCGCGCTCAGGATGCGCGGGCAAATCCAGGTGAAGCAGATCGCGGCGATCACAGCGGGCACGACACGCCACCACTGGAACTTCCCGTCCACGAACGCGACCACCGACGTCACGATGATCAGCATCCACATCGCGACGAAAGTCGAGAGGAGCACTTTCCAGGTGAGGCGCCGCGCCCGCGTGATCGCGTCCATCTAGCCCGCGCGCAGCACGTCGCCGAGCTTGAGCCGGGCCCCCGTCCGCAGCACGGCCCGCTCGTAGACCTTGGCGCCGAAGCCCAGGACCGCGAGCACCGCCAGCGCCATCGCCGCCATCGACAGCCCCACCTGCCACATCGGCACCTCGGTCGCCGCCATCCGCACCGGCATGACCATGGCGGAGAACGGCGGCACGTACGACACGACCGTGGCCAGCGTGCCCGTCGGGTCGTTGGTGGCGTAGAAGGCCACGAAGTACGTGACCATGATCACCATGGTGAGCGGCGTCATCACGGTGCTCACCTCCTCCTGGCGCGAGACCAGCGAGGCGAGCGCGGCCGCCAGCGTGGCGAAGAAGGCGTACCCGAGCACGAACCACACCAGCACGGCCGCCACCAGCCCCGGGATCCCGGGCGGGAAGTCGGCGGCGAAGCCGGAGGCCGCGGCCGAGGCGAGGCCGACGACCAGGATCGTGACCAGGTTGATCAGACCGAGCACGCCCAGCCCGACGATCTTGCCGGCGAGCAGCTGCCACGGCCGGATCGTGGAGAGCAGGATCTCCACGATCCTGCTGCCCTTCTCCTCCACCACGCCCATGGCCACCATCATGACCTGGCCCATGAGCAGCATGAAGAGCACGAGGACGAGAACCACGGCGATCCCGGCGCGGGCGGCCTCGTAGCGGGTGTCGGCGCCCACCGACTCCATCCTCAGCGGCGGGATCGACACGCCCACGGCGCCGAGCTTCACCTCGCGGTTGACGCTCTGCAGGAGCACGCCGAGCTGGTTGTCGATCTCGCCGTCGGTGAGCACCCGGGTCCCGTCGACCAGCACGGCGTCCACGTCCCCGTCGAGCACGGCCTGCTTGGCCGCGGCCTCGTCGGGGAAGCTGCGCCACGTGACCTCCGCGTCCGGCGCGGCGGCCTTCAGCGGCAGCTGCTGGGAGTTGACGGTGCCGAGCGCGTACGAGTCCGGCCCGCCGAAGATCTTGGGGGCGAAGCTCACCGCCGCCACCAGCAGGGCCGTGATGAGCAGGCCGATCGCGAACGCCTTGGTCCGCACCTGCGTGGTGATCTCGCGCCGGGCGACCAGCATCAGTCCGTTCACGCCACGGCCTCCTTGAAGATCTCGGTGAGGGTCGGCTGCTCGACCCCGAAGTGCTCGACCTGCCCCGCCTTCATCGCGCGGCGCAGGATCTCCTGGTCGTCGCCGTCCGCGGTGTGCAGGACGTGCCTGTCGCCGTTCACGGTGACCGTGCCCGGCAGCCCGTCCGCCCAGCCGGGGGCCGGGTCGCGGACGACCACGCGCAACGTGTTGCCCTCGGCCGCCCGCAGGCCGGCCACCGTGCCCGTGGCCACCATGCGGCCGGCCGAGACGATGCCGACCGAGTCGCACAACCGCTCGACCAGCTCCAGCTGGTGGCTGGAGAAGATCACCGGCACGCCGCCCCTGCAGCGCTCCTGCAGGGCCGTGGCCAGCGCGTCCACCGCGATCGGGTCCAGCCCCGAGAACGGCTCGTCCAGCACCAGCACCTCGGGGTCGTGCACCAGCGCCACCGCGAGCTGCACGCGCTGCTGGTTGCCCAGCGACAGCGCCTGCACCGCGTCGCCCCTGCGCTCGGTCAGCCCGAGCCGCTCCAGCAGGTCGTCGGTGGCCTTCTTCGCCTCCGCCGTGCCCAGACCGTGCAGGCGGCCGAAATACTCGATCTGCTCGGCCACCCGCATCTTCTGGTAAAGCCCCCGCTCCTCCGGCATGTAGCCGAAGCGCCGCCGGTCGTCGTAGCCGAGCGGCCTGCCCTGCCAGCTCACCGAGCCCGAGTCGGCCTGAAGCACGCCCATCACGATGCGCATGGTCGTCGTCTTGCCGGCGCCGTTCGCCCCCACGAACCCGAACATCTCACCGGGCCGTACGGCGAAGCTGACGCCGTCCAGGGCGACCTTCCCACCGGGGGCGTCGGGGCCGCCCGCGAAACGCTTGCGCAGCTCGCTGATCTCGAGCATCAGGTCATCTCCTTCGTCATGGGTAAATCGTGGCTTTGGAGGCGTTCGCCCTGCCAGTCGCGGGAATCACGGACCCGACATGGATCCCGCGTCCCTTGCCGATGACATTTGTCATTAATCTGAAGCCATGACGCGCGCCGACAAGGACAAACCGGTCGTCCTCTCCCGCATCTACACCCGCGCCGGCGACGACGGCACCACCGCGCTGAGCGACATGAGCCGGGCTTCCAAGACCGATTCGCGGCTGGCCGCCTACGCCGACGTGGAAGAGGCCAACGCCCACCTGGGCCTCGCGCTCTCGTTCGGCACGCTGCCCGCGGACCTCGCCGAGGTGCTCGTCCGCGTCCAGAACGAGCTGTTCGACGTGGGGGCGGACCTGGCCACGCCGGTCGTGGACGATCCGGAGTTCCCGCCGCTGCGGGTGGAGCAGTCGTACATCGACTGGCTGGAAGAGCAGTGCGACCGGTTCAACGCCGGCCTCAAGCCCCTGCGCAGCTTCGTGCTGCCCGGTGGCGACCCCGCGACGGCCGCGCTCCATGTGGCCAGGGTCACGGTCCGCAGGGCCGAGCGCACGACCTGGGCGGCTCTCCAGGCACACGAGGACATGAACGCGCTGACCGCCAAATACCTCAACCGCCTGTCGGACCTGCTCTTCATCGCCTGCCGGGTCGCCCACGCGGGCGACGAGATCCTCTGGAAGCCCGGCGGCACCCGCTGATCCGGCGATCAGGGGACTAGGCGACGTCCAGGTAGGCGCTGGGCGGCGCGGACTCCAGCCACGCGAGGAAGCCCGTCATCGCGTCGGCGCTCATCGCGAGCGAGAGCCCGCGGGTGGTACCGCCGCAGTCGACCGCGAAAAGCCCGCCGTCGATCTCACGCCGGGCGGAAACAACGAGGCCGCGCCTCGCGATAGCGTGGCGCGGCCTCAGTCGCACACCCAGGAGCGGGATCCAGTGGAGCTCCCCGTCGGCGTAGCGGGCTACCCCGCTCTGCCAGCCCCGGTCGCCCACTCTCAGCCGACAGGGCACACTTCCCCTGGAACGGGCCAGTGTGACCCCGCGTAGGACGATGAGGGCGGCAAACACTACGAGAATCGTAACCGTCGTAACCATGCCGCCCCCCGAAGCGTGGAATCTCTTTATACCTCTTCGCCCGCTGCGCGGAGCCGAGCCCTGGCACGCTTGGCCTCGATCGCCGCGTCGGCGTCTTCCTGGTTGGCCTCGATCGAGGCCTGGGCCCGGTCGAGAGCGTCACGGGCAGCCGCGACGTCGACCTCGGAACCGAGCTCGGCCACCTCGGCGAGCACCGACACCTCGTCATCGGCCACGGAGATGAAACCGCCGTGCACGGCCGCCACGAGGTCGCCTTCGCCCTCCCGCTTCACGCGAAGCACGCCGCCCTCGACGAGGACGCCGAGCACAGGTGCGTGTTGCGGCATAATACCGATCTCGCCGTCCACGGTCTTGGCAATCACCATGTCGGCCTCGCCCGACCAGATCTCACGCTCGGGTGAGACAACCCCAACACGTAGCTTCGCCACTTGTGTAGGTTCCTTTCCGATCTGGTGGTGGCGCCCCGTTCATACCCCAAAGCACCACCATAGGTGCAGCGGGCCGCCGAAGACGACCCGCTGCAGGGCGATTAACTACGCTCGAGTTCCTTGGCCTTGGCCACGGCCTGCTCGATGCCACCGACCATGAAGAACGCCTGCTCGGGCAGGTGGTCGTACTCACCCGCGCACAGGCCCTTGAACGAGGCGATGGTCTCGTCGAGCGGGACGGTCTCGCCCGGCTGGCCGGTGAAGGCCTCGGCCGCGTACATCGGGTGCGACAGGAAGCGCTCGATGCGGCGGGCCCGCTGGACGGTGACCTTGTCCTCCTCGGACAGCTCGTCGATACCGAGGATCGCGATGATGTCCTGGAGCTCGCGGTACTTCTGCAGGATCCGCTTGGTCTCCTGGGCCACCCGGTAGTGCTCCTCGCCCACGATCTGCGGGTCGAGGATCCGGGAGGTGGAGTCGAGCGGGTCCACCGCGGGGTAGATGCCCTTCTCCGAGATCGGCCGCGAGAGCACGGTCTGCGCGTCGAGGTGCGCGAACGCGTTGTGCGGGGCCGGGTCGGTGATGTCGTCCGCGGGCACGTAGATCGCCTGCATGGAGGTGATCGAGTGACCGCGCGTCGAGGTGATGCGCTCCTGGAGCACACCCATCTCGTCGGCCAGCGTGGGCTGGTAACCCACGGCGGACGGCATACGGCCGAGCAGCGTGGAGACCTCGGAACCGGCCTGCGTGAAGCGGAAGATGTTGTCGATGAAGAGCAGCACGTCCTGCTTCTGCACATCGCGGAAGTACTCCGCCATGGTCAGCGCCGACAGGGCGACCCGCAGACGGGTGCCCGGCGGCTCGTCCATCTGACCGAAGACGAGCGCGGTGTCCTTGAGGACGTCCGCCTCCTCCATCTCCAGCCAGAGGTCGTTGCCCTCACGGGTACGCTCGCCGACACCGGCGAAGCACGAGGTGCCGCCGAAGTTACGGGCGACGCGGCGGATCATCTCCTGGATCAGAACGGTCTTGCCCACGCCGGCGCCGCCGAACAGGCCGATCTTCCCACCCTGCACGTACGGGGTGAGCAGGTCGATGACCTTGATGCCCGTGACGAGCAGCTCGGTACGGGACTCGAGCTGGTCGAACGGCGGCGACGGACGGTGGATGCCCCACCGCTCCTCGATCTTGAGGGACGCGGTCGGCACGTCGAGCGTCTCGCCCAGCGCGTTCCACACGTGGCCCTTGACGACGTCGCCGACCGGCACCGAGATCGGCGCGCCGGTGTCCTGCACCGCCTGGCCGCGGACCAGGCCGTCGGTGGGCTGCATCGAGATGGTACGGACCAGGTTGTCACCCAGGTGCTGGGCGACCTCCAGGGTCAGGGTCTTGGTCTCCCCGCCGAGGGTCACCTCGACCTTGAGCGCGTTATAGATCTCGGGCATCGCCTCGACGGGGAACTCCACGTCGACGACGGCGCCGGTGACACGTGCCACGCGGCCTGTGCCGGCCGCCGCGGCCTCTACAGTTTCAACAGCCTCTGCAGTCATTTCACTCTTTCCCCGCTGCGGCGTCAGCGAGCGCGTTGGCGCCACCGACGATCTCGCTGATTTCCTGGGTGATCTCGGCCTGGCGAGCCTGGTTCATCTGCTGGGTGAGCACCCGCATCAGCTCGTTGGCGTTGTCTGTCGCGGACTTCATCGCGCGCCGCCGCGCGGCCTCCTCAGAGGCCGCGGACTGCAACAGCGCCGTGAAGATGCGCGACTCCACGTAACGTGGCAGGAGCGACTCCAGCACGTCGGCAGCGGTCGGCTCGAACTCGAAGTACGGCGGGATCGCGGTCGTCTCCGTCGCCTCGGTCTCCTCGACCTCCAGCGGCAGAACACGCTTGACCACGACGTTCTGGGTCAGCATCGAGACGAACTCGGTCGAGACGATGTGGATCTCGTCGATCCCGTTCTCGTCCTTGAACGACTCGATCAGCGTCTGCGCGATCTCCTTGGCGTCGACGTAGGCCGGGTTCCTGGAGAAGCCGACCCACTGCCCGCCCATGTCGCGGCCGCGGAAGGAGTGCCAGGTGACACCCTTGCGCCCGGTGACGAACGGGATCACGTTGAGACCGCGGCTCTCCAGCAGTCCGCGCAGGGCCTCGGCCTCGCGCAGCACGTTGGCGTTGAAGCCGCCGCAGAAGCCGCTGTCGCTGGTGACGATGAGGACGCCCGCCTTGGTGGGGTTCTCCTTCGCCACGGTCAGCGGATGGTCAACGCTGGCCGCGTTGCTGACGACGCCGGTGACGGCGCGAGTGATCTCACGCTCGTACGGCAGCGCCGCCTGCATCCGCAGCTGCGCCCTCACGATCCGCGAGGAAGCGATGAGCTCCTGGGCGCGCGTGATCTTCGCGGTCGACTTGACCGAGCTGATCCGCCGCCGCAGCAGCCTTAGCTGGGCACCCATGTCCTACTTCTTCTCCGCCGGACGGACGACCTTCTTGATCTTCTCCTGGCCGACCTCTTCGGCGCCCAGCGGCGCCACCGGCTCGTCCTTGACCAGGAGCTCGCCCGAAGAGGTGGTGAAGCTCTTCTTGAAGTCCGTGACAACGTCCTTCAGAGCGGTCACCGTGTCGTCGGACAGGTCCCTGGTCTCGCGGATGGTGTCGAAGATGCCCTTGTGCGAGGCCTGGATGAAGTCCAGGAACTCCGACTCGAAGCGGCGGACGTCCTCGATCGGCACGTCGTCCAGCTCGCCCGTGGTGCCCGCCCAGATGGAGGCCACCTCGCGCTCCAGCGAGAACGGGCTGTACTGGGGCTGCTTGAGCAGCTCGACCAGCCGCTGACCGCGCTCCAGCTGAGCCTTGGACGCGGCGTCCAGGTCGGAGGCGAAGGAAGCGAAGGCCTCCAGGTCACGGTACTGCGACAGCGACAGACGCAGCGTGCCCGCGACCTTGCGCATGGCCTTGGCCTGCGCGGAGCCACCGACTCGGGACACCGAGACGCCGACGTTGATGGCGGGCCGCACACCGGCGTTGAACAGGTCGGTCTCGAGGAAGACCTGGCCGTCGGTGATGGAGATGACGTTGGTCGGGATGAACGCCGAGACGTCGTTACCCTTGGTCTCGATGACCGGCAGGCCGGTCATCGAGCCTGCGCCCATGTCGTCGGAGAGCTTGGCGCAGCGCTCCAGCAGACGGGAGTGGAGGTAGAAGACGTCGCCGGGGAAGGCCTCACGGCCCGGCGGGCGGCGCAGCAGCAGGGAGACGGCGCGGTACGCGTCCGCCTGCTTGGTCAGGTCGTCGAAGACGATCAGGACGTGCTTGCCCTGGTACATCCAGTGCTGACCGATCGCCGAGCCGGCGTAAGGCGCGATGTACTTGTAACCAGCGGGGTCGGAAGCGGGCGCGGCGACGATGGTGGTGTACTCCATCGCGCCGGCCTCCTCCAGCCGGGCGCGCACCTGCGCGATGGTCGAGCCCTTCTGGCCGACCGCGACGTAGACGCAGCGGACCTGCTTGGCGGGGTCGCCGGAGGCCCAGTTCTCGCGCTGGTTGAGGATGGTGTCGACGGCGATCGCGGTCTTGCCGGTGCCACGGTCACCGATGATCAGCTGGCGCTGACCACGGCCGATCGCGGTCATGGCGTCGATCGCCTTGATGCCGGTCGCCAGCGACTCCTTCACGGGCTGCCGCTGGACGACGGTGGGCGCCTGAAGCTCGAGGGCACGAACGGCCTCGGCCTCGATGGCGCCCTTGCCGTCGAGCGGGATGCCCAGGGGGTCGACCACGCGGCCGAGGAAGTTGTCGCCGACGGGCACGGACAGGACCTCGCCCGTCCGGCGGACCGTCTGGCCTTCCTCGATCTTGCTGAAGTCGCCCAGGACAACGACACCGATCTCGCGGGTGTCGAGGTTAAGCGCCAGGCCGCGCGTGCCGTCCTCGAACTCGAGCAGTTCGTTCGCCATCGCCGAGGGAAGGCCGGAGACATGGGCAATGCCGTCGCCGGCGTCGACGACGGTCCCGATCTCCTCGCGCGCGGCGCCTTCCGGTTCGTACGCCTGGACGAAGCGCTCAAGCGCGTCCCGGATCTCGTCCGGCCGGATCGTAAGCTCCGCCATCTCTACTCTGTCTCCCTATTCGCCTAGCCGGCCAACCGGCGGCGGACTTCTTCGATTCGTCCCACAATGGTGGTGTCGATGATCTCGTCGCCGATGCGGACCGAGAACCCACCGAGCACTCGCTTGTCCACCTCGACGTTCAGGTGCACGTCACGGCCGTAGGAGGTGCTCAACCACGTAGCCAGGCGCTGCTTCTGCGCCTCGGTCAGCTCGACCGCACTCCGCACCACCGCCACGAGGCGCTGGCGCTGCTGGGCCACGAGCTGGATGAACTCCTCCAGGCCCGACTCCAGGCTACGCCCACGCGGATGCACCGCGACCTGCGTGATCAGGCGCAGGCTGGTCGGCGCGACCTTCCCGCCGACCAGGTCGCGCAGCAGCTGCTCCTTGCCCGCCTCAGGCGCGGCCTGATCGGTGAGCGCGCGACGCAGGGCAGGGTTGGCGGCGACGATGCGGCCGAAGCGGAAGAGCTCGTCCTCCACGTCGTCGATCCTGGACTGGCCCTCGGCCTCCGCGGCCGCGGCGACGACGCCGAGCCGCTCGATCGCATCTGCCAGGTCACCGGCGCGCGACCACCGGGCCGAGACCGCGGCCTCGGTCGTGGCGATCGCCGCGTCGCTGACCTTGCCCGCGAGCAGCGCGCGCACGGTGGCCGCCTTCTGCTCTCCGGACCTGGCCGGGTCGGACAGAGCCCGGCGCAGGCCGTGTTCGCGGTCGAGCAGATCCGCGACCGCGAACAGCTCGTCGGAGAGCACACCGAGGTCGGCACTGCCGGCGACCGCGTTGAACCGCTCCTCGACCTCTGCCAGCGACGTCCTGCTCAGACCGCGCATCAGCGCACCGCCTGCGGCGTGGCCTCGAGCTCGTCGAGGAACCGGTCGACGATGCGGCTCTGCCGGACCTCGTCCTCAAGGGACTCGCCGACGATGCGGCCGGCCAGCTCGGTCGACAGGCGGCCGATCTCGGTGCGGAGCTGGGCGAAGGCCGCCTGGCGGTCCGCCTCGATCTGCGCGTGCGCCGCCTCGACGAGGCGGCGGGCCTCGGCCTGCGCCTCCTCACGGAGCTCGGCCTTGATCTGCGCGGCCTGCTCGCGAGCTTCCTCGCGCAGCCGGGCCGCCTCGTGCCTGGCCTCGGCCAGCTGGTCGCGGTACTGCTGCTGCAGGGCCTGCGCCTCGGCCTGGGCCTCCTCGGCCCTCTTGATGCCACCCTCGATCGCGTCGGTCCGCTCGCCCAGCGTCTTCTGGATGCGCGGAACGAGGATCTTACCGACGACGACGAGAACGACGAGGAACGAGAAGATACCGACGACGAGCTCGAAAGTGTGCGGAAGGAGCGGGTTAGCGCCCTCCTCCGCGAGGAGCGTAGCTGCCTTGATCATGGTTGCAGCCTTTCGTCAGGGGTTTTCTTCTGGTCTTAGAGGGCCTGGAAGATGAACGGCGCGACCAGACCGAGCAGGGCGAGGGCCTCGGTGAGAACGAAGCCGAGGAGCATGTTCTGGCGAATCAGGCCGTAAGCCTCGGGCTGGCGCGCGATGGCCTGCACGCCCTGACCGAAGATGATGCCGACGCCGATGCCGGGGCCGATGGCGGCGAGACCGTAACCGATGGCGGTGACGTTGCCGGAGACCTCAGCGAGAACGCTCATTGCTGTATTCCTTTACTGGACGGCCGGTGAAGCGGAGTCTCACCGGTCATGGATATTCCGGTACGTGGATCTCAGTGCTCTGCGTGCAGGGAGCCGCCGATGTACATCGCGGCCAGCATCGCGAAGAGGAACGCCTGCAGGAACTGGATGAACATCTCGAAGGCCGTGAAGATGATGGTCATGACCACACCGATCACGCCCACCCCGGCGCCGAGCGGCGTCAGCTTCTCGAACAGGAACCAGAAGCCGACCATGCTGAAGAACGCCAGCAGCATGTGGCCGGCGAACATGTTGGCGAAGAGTCGGACCGCGTGCGTGAAGGGCGCGATGATCAGGTTCGACAGGAACTCGATCGGCGACAGCAGCAGGTAGATCGGCTTGGGCAGTCCCGGCGGGAACATCATGTTCTTGAAGTAGCCGATCGGGCCCTGGTGCTTCATGCCCAGATAGACCTTGAGCACGTAGATCGAACCCGCGAGCACGGCCGGGAAGGCGATGTGCGAGGCGACCGGGAACTGGATCACCGGGATCACGCCCATGATGTTCCAGATGAACACCAGGAAGAACAGCGTCAGCAGCAGGCCCATCCACCGGTCGGCGTCCTTGCCCAGGAAGGGCCGGGCGACCTGGTCGCGGACGAACATGTAGCCGTACTCGGCGACGTTCTGCACGCCCCTGGGGACGATCTTGGGGTTGGCGAAGCCCGCCCAGCAGAAGCCGATCACCAGGATCGCGCTGAGGATGGCGAGGAGAACCGGCTTGGTGAACCAGTCGACCCCGGGGATGATCGGGGTAAAGGAGTTGAACAGCTCGTCAGGCGATGGGGCCCGGAACTGGTCTTCAGGAGGAGCGAGGACCGTCAGCGCAATCACGCGGCGTTCCCTTCAACGTCGTAGTGTGGATCACAAGGGTTTTCCTCAGCGAAGCGATCTACTGCCGTATGGGCTAGCGACCGAACTTCCGGTATGCCAGGTAGCCACCGAGCACCAGCCCCAGGACGATGCCTATGGGGAAGAACGCGGACATGTCCAACCACCGGTCCAGCAACCAGCCGGCGCCTCCGTAGATAGCCATCCCGGCGATCAAGTAGCTCGGGACTGACCACATGGCGTCGGCGAAGTCGCGACCGTCCTCTTCGGGTCGGCGTTCCTGTGCGCTCATCGCGGCCCTGACGATAGCAGGCAAGTAGAGGACTAGTCATATCGGGCCCGCCCGCTTTACCTGACTTCACGAGTCGCCCTTGCCGGGAACCCCGGCCTCGGGGTCGACGTAGAGCATCTTGGTCTTCATGAAGGCGCGCACTTCGAAGCCCGTCCAGACGAGCGTGCAGACGACGACCGTCCAGGCGAACGCCTGGGTGTTCCAGGCCGTGGTGTCGCGGAAAGAGGCAAGGACGACCATGATGGCGACGACCTTGACGAGGTAGCTGACCATCGCCGCGATCGCCATCAGCTGGGGGGAGACTCGAGCGGCGTAGGACACCGCAATCACGCTGATGCTGAAGAAGACCCCGACGAGCAAGGTGCCGATCGCGGCGCCCAGCGCTCCCTTGCCGCCGATCGTCAGGAGCGAGACAGCCACGGCGACCACCCCAACCGCGAAGGTCGGAATCGCGGCGCTCTTGAGTACGCGCACGTCGTTGGCCTGCATCGGTGCTCCATCAACAAGTTATCAAGCGAGCGTTTGCTACCTCCAGAACCGGTGGGTCTGGAGTCCCTGCTCGTGAAAGATATCACAAGCTCACGGAAGACCGCTTTTACCTGCCGTTTCTAGTTCGCGATCAAGAACGGCTCGGAAAGGCAGGAATGACCGGTTTGCCCTCGGCGCTCGCGCGGGCGCCGTCAGGAGGCGGCTGCTGTCTCCTGACCGGGGAGTCCTCGGGCGGGATCGGCGGCATCGGCCCGGTGGGAGGCCCGTCGTCGTCGGGGTTGTTGTCGCGCGGCGCCGCGTGCGCCCCGCCCCTGCCCCGCCAGCGCGGCAGGGCCATCAGCACCAGGACGGCCAGGGCCAGCACGATGACCGCGGGGAAGAGCAGGACGGGCACGCCGACCCTGGACATGCCCACGATGCCGAACGAGAACAGGAACGTCCAGGCGTACATGATGAGCACCGAACGCCGGTGCGAGTGGCCGATGTCCATCAGCCGATGGTGCAGGTGACCGCGGTCGGGCGCGAACGGCGACAGGCCCTGCGACGTGCGCCGCACGACGGCGGTGATCAGGTCGATGAGCGGCAGCACCAGCACCGCCGCGGGGACCAGCAGCGGCAGCAGCACGGGGAACTTGTTCATCTCCACGATGGCCGAGGTGTCGACCGGCGTAACCGTGACGATGGAGGATGCGAGCACGAGGCCGATCAGCATGGCGCCCGTGTCGCCCATGAAGATCTTCGCGGGATGGAAGTTGTGCGGCAGGAAGCCCAGGCAGGAGCCGATGAGGACGGCGGCGATGGCGGCCGTGGCGGTGATGTTGCTGCCCGTGATGTCCTGGCTGATGATGATCGAGTAGGCCCAGGTGGCCATGCCCGCGATGCACACGATCCCGGCGGCCAGCCCGTCGAGCCCGTCGACGAAGTTGACCGCGTTGATGGTCACGACCACGACCAGGATCGTGATGATCGTGCTGAGCGTGTAGTCGAGGCTGGTCGAGCCGCCCCAGCTCTCCGGCAGCGGGATCGACGTCAGCCGCATGTCGAAGAAGACCAGCACCCCGGCCGCCGCGATCTGGCCGGCGAGCTTGATGAGGGCGTCCATGCCCCACCAGTCGTCGAGGAAGCCGGTGAACGTGATGAGCCCGCCCGCGATGATCAGCGCGGGCACCGGATTCGCGCCCGTCCCCGCCAGGGCCTCGCCCGAGTGGGTCATCTGACCGGCCAGCAGCAGCCCCACGACCAGCCCGCCGTACATGGCCAGGCCGCCCAGCCTGGGCGTCGGCGTGGTGTGCACGTCGCGCTCGCGAATCTCCGGCATGGCACCGATGCGGATGGCGAAGCGGCGCACCAACGGGACCAGCAGATAGGTCACCGCCGCGGCGATGAGCGCCATGAACAGGTATTCGCGCACGAACCTAGTTTCCCGGATCCTCCGGCCATCTGGGACCGGAAAACGACACAGACCAGCTTAATATTCGCTGAGATATGGCTGATGGATGGCCAGAAGCGCCGACACTCTTTCCCGTACCTCCCCAGCATCGGCTGGATACCGCACCGCCCGGGTCACCAGCGTCCCGACCTCCTTCATTTCCTGGGGCCCCATGCCCTGCGTGGTCACGCACGGGGTGCCGACGCGGATCCCCGACGTGATCGACGCGGGCTCGGGATCGTACGGGATCACGTTCCGGTTGAGCGTGATGCCGGCCCGCGCGCACCTGAGCTCGGCCTCGGCGCCCGACACGTCGAGATCCCGCAGGTCGATCAGGGCGAGGTGGGTGTCCGTACCGCCGGACACGGGCCGCATCCCCTGCCCGGCCAGCGCCTCCGTCAGCACCCGGGCGTTCGCGATCACCTGCCTGGCGTAGTCGGCGAACTCCGGCCGCATCGCCTCCGCGAACGCCACCGCCTTGGCCGCCACCACGTGCATCAACGGCCCGCCCTGGATGAACGGGAACACCGCCCGGTCGATCTTCCTGGCCAGCTCCCGCGTGCACAGGATGGCGCCGCCGCGCGGCCCGCGCAGCGCCTTGTGCGTGGTGAACGTCACGACGTCCGCGTACGGCACCGCCGACGGGATCGCGCCGCCCGCCATCAGCCCGATCGGGTGCGCCACGTCGGCCAGCAGCCACGCGCCCACCTCGTCCGCGATGCCGCGGAAGACCGAGAAATCGATCAGCCTGGGGTACGCCGTGGCGCCGCACACGATGAGCTTCGGCTGGTGCCGCAGGGCCAGATCCCGGACTTCGTCGTAGTCGATGAGTTCGGTGTCGCGCCGCACTCCGTATGACACGACGTCGAACCATCTTCCCGAAAAATTCACCTTGGAGCCGTGGGTGAGGTGGCCGCCGTGCGGCAGCGCCATGGCCAGCATGGTGTCGCCGGGTTGCAGGAGCGCGGCGTAGGCGGCCAGGTTCGCGGAGGCGCCGGAGTGGGGCTGCACGTTGGCGTGCTCGGCCCCGAACAGCGTGCGCGCCCGCTCGATCGCCAGCTCTTCGGCCCGGTCCACCACCTCGCAGCCGCCGTAGTAGCGCCTTCCGGGGTAGCCCTCGGCGTACTTGTTGGTGAGGGTGGAGCCGAGGGCGGCCAGGACGGCGGGCGAGGTGAAGTTCTCGCTCGCGATCAACTGGATTCCGCCGCGCACCCGCTCCAGCTCGTCGAGCAGCACTTGTGCGAGCTCCGGGTCCTGCCTCTGCAGCAACCCGAAGTCCGGACCGTAGTAGGGTTCCCCACCCATTTCCCCACTGTACGACCTAATGTCCGTTTCTCCCAGACACAACCTCTCGGAGGGCGCGGGCGCGCTACTGGAACGCGTGCGGCGCGTTGGCCGTCGTGGGGATCCACCGAGGCGTGTCCGCCGCCTCGTCGCTGATGGCGGTCAGCACGGAGTGGCGGTAGACGGCCAGCCTGGTGCGCCATTCGCGGATGTCCTGGACGTAACGCTCGCCCACCGGGGCGTCCCACGTCTGAGGGCTCTTGGCCAGCCCGTACGCCTTGTCCAGAGCCGTCCTGAGCGTCTCCAGCTGCGGCAGGACGGTGTTCCAGGCCAGGACCAGGCGCTGGTAGTCGGGATTGAACTCCCAGGCCCTCTGCGGGCTGTCCAGGGGCCCTGAGGGGGCGGCGGGCGGGGTCTCGTCGCGCTCCCTGGGCCTGGGCGCCGGCGGGTCGACGTACATCACGCGCTCCTTTCCGGCGTGCCGGGGTCGATGTCACCGGGTGGGCCGTCGGGCCGGATGTCCCTGGGCGCCCACTCTCCCTTGCCGTACTCGCCCGCCGGGACCTCCACGGACGGCATGTCGAGGGGCTGGATCTCGCGGTGGTGCTCCACGACCGTCCGCAGGGCGTCCAGGCTGGGCGGGGAGACGTCCACGGAGACGACGTCGCTGCCGTCGGTCGCCCAGGCGGTGACGTCGGATCCGGCGGGAGGAACTGCTTGCGGCCCGTACGCGATCTGCGGCTGGACGGAGGGGTTGGTCGGCGGAATCCGAACAGGCGCCCCTTGACCACCTTGGCCGCCCTGACCACCCTGACCACCCTGGCCACCTTGACCGCCCTGGCCGCCTTGGTCGCGGGTCCCTTGGTCGCGGGTCCCTTGGTCGCCCGTCCCTCGGTCTTGGTCGCCGACGCCGGTCCCCCGGTCGCCCGCCGGCTGGCCGTCGCCCGTCCGCTGGCCCGCGTCGCCGGCCGAGGGCTGGTCAGGCGTCGTGTCCTTCGCGCCCGGGGTGGTGTCCGTGCCGGAGGCGCAGCCGTCGTTCCCGCCCGCGGTGGCAGCGGTGCCGTCCGCGGGCGTGGTGTCGTCGCCGAAGGTGTCCGTCAGGCCGGGCATCTCCAGTGGCGGGATCTCCCGGTGATGGCCCACCACCGTCTTCAGCGCGTCCAGGTTGGGCGGATCGGTGTCCGCGGAGACGATGTCGCTGCCGTCGTTCGCCCAGGTGTCGACGTTCGCGGCGGCGGTGCTGTCGGCGTGGACCTTCGGCATGTCCGCCGGTTGCACCTTGTCGGCGTTCTGGAGGAGGTCGTCCAGTTGCTCGGCTGTGGGCGGGTCGATGGGGATCTGGAGGACCTTTACGCCGTCCACTTCCACGATCTGCGGCTTGGTCGGGTCCTGCCGGTCCTTGGCCGGGGTGTTGACGGCGCCGTCGTCCGACTCGGCGCCGTGGTCGCGCCTGCTGCCCACGTCGTCGTCCTTGGGCTGGTCAGCGGGCTGATCCCCGGTCTTGCCGTCGCTCCCGCCGTCCTGGCCGGTCCCGGTGTCCTTATCCCCGTCGCACGTCTTCCCGTCAGCGTCGGAGCCGGTCTTCCCGTCGGAATCCGACTTCCCGTCAGCACCGGTCTTGCTGTCCGAGTCCGACTTCCCGTCGGCACCGGTCTTCCCGTCGGAATCCGACTTCCCGTCGGCACCGGTCTTCCCGTCGGAATCCGACTTCCCGTCGGCACCGGTCTTCCCGTCGGAATCCGACTTCCCATCGGCACCGGTCTTCCCGTCGGAATCCGACTTCCCATCGGCACCGGTCTTCCCGTCCGAGTCCGACTTCCCATCGGCACCCGTCTTGCCGTCCGAGTCCGACTTCCCGTCAGCACCCGTCTTGCCATCCGAGTCCGACTTGGTGTCGTCGTCCTTCGAGGGTGGCTCGTCGGCGCGCGGGTTGTCGTACTTGTCCCGGTCCCCCCGCACCTGCTTGGGATCGTCGTCCTCCGTGGCCCCCGCCCCCATCCGGGGCGGGTCGACCCGCTTCTCCAGCACGCCGAGCCGGGTGTTGACGTCCTTGACCATCACGTCGACGGCGTCGGCGACCTGGGCGGGGCGGTGGGTGGTCTGGGTGGACAGCCCGGCACGGCGCATGGCACCCCTGACCTGCTCCTCGACCGTACGCATCTGCGTGGCCGCGTGTTTCACCTCGGTCAGCAGGTCACGGACCAACTTGGGATCCATGCCGTCGAACTTGCCCATGGGCCACTCCCGGACGTAATCGCCGCTCCGGGCCTCACCGTAGTGTCGGCCGGAGCGCGATCGCAGCCGGGATAAGCAGACGGTATACGTCAGTCGTCGGTGGCGACGTACCCGATGATGCCCCGCAGCTTCTCCACCGGGATCGCCCCGCGCCGCAGCAGCCGGGGCACGGCGGTGGTGAGGTCGAGGATGGTGGAGGGGGTGTTGTCGGTGGTCTTGCCGCCGTCGAGGTAGATCTCGACCGAGTCGCCGAGCTGCTCCTCGGCCTCCTCCGCCGTGGTGGCGGCGGGGGCGCCGGAGCGGTTGGCGCTGGAGACGGCCATGGGGCCGGTCTCCTTGAGCAGGTCGAGCGCGACCGGGTGGAGCGGCATGCGGACGGCCACCGTGCCCTTGGTCTCCCCCAGGTCCCAGGAAAGGGCCCTGTTGGCCTTGCAGACGAGCGTGAGCGACCCGGGCCAGAAGGCGTCTATCAGGTCCTGCCCGTACGGCCCGAGGTCGTCTATGAGCGCTGTGGCGGCTCTGACGGTGCCCACGAGCACGGGCGGCGGCATCTCGCGCCCCCGGCCCTTGGCGTCGAGCAGCGCCGTGACGGCCGCCGGCGTGAACGCGTCGGCGCCGATGCCGTAGACGGTGTCGGTCGGCAGCACCACGAGCTCGCCCCGCCGCACGGCGGCGGCGGCCTCCATCACGCCCACGGTCCGCTGCTCCAGGTCGGAGCAGTCAAAGCGTCTGGCCATCGGTCCTGTCACCTCGCTCGCATGGATCCTAGTCCTGGCCCAGCCGGGCCGTGACGAAGCGGTCCCTTCTGGTGAGGTCCTGGCGAAGGCGCACGTCGCGCCAGCCGTTGTCCTCTGGGAACGTCAGATAGACCGCCCTGCCCTGCTCGTCGGCGTGCTCGACGGCCACCCAGCCGCCGGGCCGCAGCAGGCGGCGGGCCGTACGCTCGACCGCGCGCACCTCGTCCAGGCCGTCGTCGCCGGAGCCGTACAGCGCCCTGGAGGGGTCGTAGTCGCGCACCTCGGGGTCGCGCGGGATCCCGCCCGGCGGGATGTAGGGCGGATTGGAGATGACCAGGTCGACCTTGCCGTTGAGCTCGGGCAGCGCCTCCGCCAGGTCCTCGGGGTGCAGGTGGGTGCGCCCCTGGCCGAGCTCGGAGATGTTGCGCTTGGCCCACGTGTACGCCTCGGGGTCGACCTCCACGGCGTGGACCTCGGCCAGGGCCACCTCCTGGGCGATCGACAGCGCGATCGCGCCCGAGCCGGTGCCGAGATCGACGACGAGCGGGGCGTTGACGTCCATCTCGCGCAGCGTCTCGATGGCCCAGCCCGCCACCACCTCGGTCTCGGGCCGGGGCACGAACACGCCGGGCCCGACCGCCAGCTCGAGGTAGCGGAAGTAGGCGTGGCCGGTGATGTGCTGCAGCGGCTCGCGGGCCTCGCGCCTGGCCACGCCCTCCCAGAACAGCGCGTCGAAGTCGGAGTCCTTGACCGTGTGGAGCTCGCTCCTGCGCACGCCGTGGACGAACGCCGCGATCTCCTCAGCGTCGGTGCGCGGTGAGGGAACACCTGCCTCGGCCAGCCGGGCGGTGGCGAGGGCGATCTCGTCCAGCAGAAATGTCATGAGTGTTGTGCGAGCTTCTCCGCCATCTCGGCGTCGATGAGGGCCTGGGTGACGGCGTTGAGCTCACCGTCGAGAACCTGGTCGAGGTTATACGCCTTGAAGCCGACCCGGTGGTCGGAGATGCGGTTTTCCGGGAAGTTGTAGGTGCGTACGCGCTCGGAGCGGTCGACCGTGCGGACCTGCGACTTGCGCTCGGCCTGCGCGGCGGCCTCGGCCTGCTCCTGCGCGATGGCCAGCAGCCGGGCCCGCAGGATGCGCAGGGCCGACTCCTTGTTCTGGAGCTGGCTCTTCTCGTTCTGGCAGGAGACGACCACGCCGGTGGGCAGGTGGGTGATGCGGACCGCAGAGTCGGTGGTGTTGACGCTCTGGCCGCCGGGACCGCTGGAGCGGTAGACGTCGATGCGCAGGTCGTTGGGGTCGACCTGGACGTCGACGTCCTCCGCCTCGGGGTAGACGAGCACGCCCGCGGCGCTGGTGTGGATGCGGCCCTGCGACTCGGTGACGGGCACCCGCTGCACGCGGTGGACGCCGCCCTCGTACTTGAGCCTGGACCACACGCCCTCGTCGCCCTTGGCCTTGATCCCGACCGTGACGTCTTTGTAACCGCCCAGGTCGGAGGGCTGGCTGTCGATGACCTCGGTCTTCCAGCCGAGCCGCTCGGCGTATCTCAGGTACATCCGCAGCAGGTCGCCCGCGAACAGCGCGGACTCCTCGCCGCCCTCGCCCGCCTTGATCTCCATGATGATGTCCTTGTCATCGTTGGGATCGCGCGGGATGAGCAGGTGCCTGAGCTTCTCCTCGAGCTGGGGGATGCGCTCCTCCAGCTCGACCGCCTCGGCCGCGAACGCCTCGTCCTCACCGGCCAGCTCCTTGGCGGCGCTCAGGTCGTCGCGCGTGGAGTCGAGCTCGCGGTACGTCGTGACGATCGGCGTGAGCTGCGAGTATCGCCTGCCGAGAGTGCGGGCCTTGTTCTGGTCTGCGTGCACGGCGGGGTCGGCAAGCTGCAGCTCCAGCTCGGAATACTCCTTGAGCAACTCGTCGAGGTTCACCGTGGGTCCTTCAGTCGGGGTTTACGCCTTCACACTGACAACGCCGACCCAGCGCACGGGCGTGCGTCCGGGCCGGCGTCGGTGAAGCTACTTGCCCGTGGTCTTCTTGCCGAAGCGCTTCTCGAAGCGAGCCACCCGGCCGCCGGTGTCGAGGATCTTCTGCTTGCCGGTGTAGAACGGGTGGCAGGCAGAGCACACGTCGGCGTGGATGACGCCGTTCTTGGCGGTGCTACGGGTGGTGAACGTGTTACCGCAGGAGCAGCTCACCTGGGTCACGTTGTAGTCAGGGTGGATGTCGCGCTTCATCGCTGTCCTTTCGGGGTGCGGCCGCCGGGTCGCCGCAAAAAATGCACGGCGTGAACCGGAACCGCTAAATGGTCAGCTACCAGTGTGCCAGATCGTCCAACCATCCCAGGCCATCGCGCATTCCCGTCAGCGGCCCAGATAGGTCAGCACGGCCAGCACCCGGCGGTGATCCTCGGGCGCCGGCCCGAGGGCCAGCTTGGCGAAGATGCCGGAGATGTGCTTCTCCACCGCGCCTTCCGTGACGACCAGCCTGGCGGCGATGGCGGTGTTGGAGCGGCCCTCGGCCATCAGGGCGAGCACCTCGCGCTCGCGGGGCGACAGCGAGTCGAGCGGGGCGCCCCGGCGCTGGCGGCTCAGCAACTGTACGACGACCTCGGGATCGATGACCGTGCCGCCCGCCGCCACCTGCCGCACCGTCTCCAGGAACTCGGCCACGTCCGCCACCCGCTCCTTCAGCAGGTAGCCGACGGCCTTGCCGATGAGGTCGCCGGCGTAGCGCTCCTCGACGTACTGCGACAGGACCAGGATCGGGAAGTCCGGCCTGGCCACGCGCACCTGCAGCGCCGCCCGCAGGCCCTCGTCGGTGTGGCTCGGCGGCATGCGCACGTCGACGATCGCCAGGTCGGGCTCGTGCTCCAGGACGGCGGACACGAGCGCGGCCCCGTCTGAGACGGCGGCGACGGTCTCGATGCCGCCGTCGGCGAGCAGGCGGGCGAGCCCCTCGCGCAGCAGTACGGAGTCCTCGGCGATGACCACGCGCATGGCCACATGACTACCATTCGCGGGCCCGCTCCGCACGGGCCTACCACTCGCAGGGCAGCTCCGCGCGCACGAGGGTGGACCCGCCCACGGGGCTGTGCAGGACGAGCACGCCGTCGATGGTGGCCGCCCGGTCCGCCAGCCCCGACAGGCCGCCGCCCGGACAGAGGACGGCCCCGCCGATGCCGTTGTCCCACACGTCCACGACCACGCCGCGATCGTCCCTGATCACCGTCACCGACGCCTCGGTGGCGCCGGAGTGCTTGGCCATGTTGGTCAGGCTCTCGGCCACGATGAAGTACGCGATGCTCTCGACCGCGGCGGGCGGCCGCTCCCGCAGCTCGACGGAGACGTCCACGCGGATGGGCGCCCGCGCGGCCAGCCCCGACAGCGCCGCGTCCAGGCCGCGGTCGCTCAGGATCGCCGGGTGGATCCCCCTGGCCAGGTTGCGCAGCTCGGCGATGGCGGCCTTCGTGCCCGCGTGGGCCTGCGCGATGAGCATCCTGGCCTCCTCGGGCTCGCTGTCGAACTTCGACTGCGCCCGCCCCAGGTCCACCGCCACCGACAGCAGCCGCTGCTGCGCGCCGTCGTGCAGGTCCCGCTCGATCCTGCGCCGCTCCGCCTCCGCGGCGTCGATCCCCCTGGCCCTGCTGGCCCTCAGCCGCTCCTCCTGGCTGCCGCCGAGCAGCACCGTCGCCAGCGTCCCGTGTAACCAGGCCATCCCGCGTACGAGGTAGGCCGCCAGCACGAACAGCAGCACCCCGAAGACCATGGCGACGACGGAGCCCGGCCAGCTGTCGACGGTGAGCTCGCTGTAGACGCCCGCGACCTCCCACAGCGTCATCAGGAGGGGCTGGATGATCAGCACCACCGCCGTGAACCACAGCATGACCGACACCGCGGTCTCGACCAGGCCGAGCGGCAGCAGCATCAGCAGGTATCCCAGGTCCTGCCAGGTGGCCGCGTCCCCCAGCAGCCAGCGGAGATGCGCGCCCACCCCGCGTTCGGGCCTCGGCCGGTACGGGTCGGCGATCTTCACGCCGAACGCCGCGCGCATCAGCCGTCTCTCCAGCATCGCCCCGCCGCGCCACACCAGCACCGTGGCCATCACCAGCGGCACGCCCACCCAGACGACGGTCAGCGTGAGCGAGAGGGGCAGGGCGACGGACAGCAGGACGAACCAGCCGATCCCGGTCAATCCCGTGATCAACAGGTACGGTGCCGCCCGCCACGTCATCGGGTCCACCACGATCCCCAGCGGGCCCCTGGCCCCGAACGGCACGCGGTCCTTCAACGCGACTGATCGCATGCCCTCAGACTGCCCTTGAAAGGCGCCGCCGTGAATCCGGAAGGCAGCCGTCGCCGGGGTAGGGCTATCCCCCCTTCCCGCACCCCGACGAACCCCCCGTACACGCGAAAGGGGCGACACGGGGAGAAACCCCCTGCCGCCCCTCCCGAGGAGCCGCTAGTCGCGGTCGTTGCTCACCGTGGTCTTCTGGACCTGCAGGAGGAACTCCGCGTTGGACTTGGTCTCCTTCATCTTCTCAAGGAGCAGCTCGAGCGCCTGCTGCATGTCGAGCGCGTGCAGCACCCGGCGAAGCTTCCAGACGATCTGGAGCTCGTCCTTGCCCATGAGGATCTCTTCCTTACGCGTGCCGGACGCGTCGACGTCCACCGCGGGGAAGATCCGCTTGTCGGCCAGGGAGCGGTTGAGCTTGAGCTCGGCGTTGCCGGTGCCCTTGAACTCCTCGAAGATGACCTCGTCCATCTTGGACCCGGTCTCGACCAGGGCCGTGGCGAGGATCGTCAGCGAGCCGCCGTTCTCGATGTTGCGCGCGGCGCCGAAGAACCGCTTGGGCGGGTAGAGCGCCGTGGAGTCGACACCACCCGACAGGATGCGCCCGGACGCCGGGGCCGCCAGGTTGTAGGCGCGGCCGAGGCGGGTGATCGAGTCGAGCAGGACGACCACGTCGTGGCCCAGCTCCACCAGGCGCTTGGCCCGCTCGATGGCGAGCTCGGCGACCGTGGTGTGGTCCTCGGCGGGACGGTCGAAGGTCGAGTGGATGACCTCGCCCTTGACCGACCGCTGCATGTCGGTGACCTCTTCAGGCCGCTCGTCCACGAGCACGACCATCAGGTGGCACTCGGGGTTGTTGCGGGTGATCGCGTTGGCGATGGCCTGCAGCACCATCGTCTTACCGGCCTTGGGCGGCGAGACGATGAGACCGCGCTGGCCCTTGCCGATCGGCGACACGAGGTCGATGATCCGCGTGGTCAGGATGTTCGGCTCGGTCTCGAGGCGCAGGCGCTCCTGCGGGTAGAGCGGCGTCAGCTTGTTGAAGTCAGGCCGGTTGCGGGCCTGGTCCGGGTCCATGCCGTTGACGGTGTCGAGGCGGACCAGGGCGTTGAACTTCTCGCGCCGCTCGCCGTCGCGGGGCTGCCGGACGGCGCCGGTGATGACGTCGCCCTTGCGCAGGCCGTTGCGGCGGATCTGGGCGAGCGAGACGTAGACGTCGTTGCTGCCCGGCAGGTAGCCGCTGGTCCTGACGAACGCGTAGTTGTCGAGGATGTCGAGGATGCCGGCGATCGGGATGAGCACGTCGTCGTCGCCGATGACGGGCTCGCCGCCGCCCTCGAAGCGGTCGCGGCCGCGGCCACGGTTGCGCTCCCTGAAGCGGCCCCGGCGACCACGCCCGCCGCGGTCGTCGTCGTCGCCGCCAACGCCGCGCTGGTCACGCTGGTCACGCGAGTCACCGCGCTGGTCGCTGCGACCCGCGTCGGCGGCGCGCTCGCGCTGCTCGCCACGTCCGCCGTCACGGCCGCCGTCACGAACGCTGTCGCGCCCGCCGTCACGGATGCCGTCACGTCCGCCGTCACGGACACTGTCGCGCCCGCTGTCACGTCCGCCGTCGCGAACGCTGTCACGTCCGCCGTCACGAACGTTGTCGCGCCCGCCGTCACGAACGCTGTCACCGCGGTCGCTGCCGGCACGGTCGCCCCGCTCGCGGCGCTCGCCACGGCCGCGGCGCTCGCGACGGCTCTCGCCGCGCTCGGCGCGCACTTCGCTCTGGCCGCTCTCCACGGCCTGGGCCTGCGGCTCCACGACCGGGTCAGCCGGAGCGGCGGCCGCGACGGGCTCGGGGGCCGCGGCCACGGGCTCCGCCGGCTGCGCGACGGGCTGGGGCGCGGGCTCCTCGACGGTCTTGGTGCGGGAACGTTCCCTGCGCGTACGGGTGGGCCGCTCGGCGGCCGGAGCGGCGTCAGCCGCGGCTGCGGCGGGCGCCTCGGTGGCCGCGGCGGGAGCCGGTGCTGCCTCGCCGGAGCCGCCACCCTGCTTCTCCTGGATGGCCGCGATGAGCTGGCTCTTCCGCATGCGCCCGGTCCCGCTGATGCCCAGCTCCGCTGCCATCTTCTGCAGCTCGGGCAGCACCTTGGCGGACAGGCCGGTGCCGGAGCGACGCGCACGGGTGGTCTTCGCCGGTGCGCGGGTGGGGGTGTCGCCGGACGCCGGCTCAGCGCCTGATGCGTCGGAGAGGAGTTCGGTGGTGTCGCTCAACTAAAAGGTCCTTCCCAGGGGTCGGGCGCCGGTTTCGTTCTGCCGGGCGTCCCGGAGGTGCTTGCGATCCGGCGGGACAGACCGGGTCGGGGTGCACTCTGCGATCTTCGGCTGTCGCTGTGGACGGCCACCACTCTTGGGGAGGGGCTCGTCCAAGCGGCCACATGGCCGTGGCGCGTGGCTGACACCCCCCAGATTGCTGTCGCCAACCAGATGTCGATGTGATTCGAACGCGCAGATCCCCGTCGTCGCCGCCTCGTTTCGAGCCAACCGGGTGTGGGCCAACCGGAGGCAACGGAGTCCGGGGAGACAGCCGCGCTGCTCACGCCTCGCGACGTGAAACATGATGCAGCGATGTGTGGCTGACAAGCACGCACCCACCAAGGGGGCATCTGGTGCGGCTATCAGCCTAACATCACCAGCGCACACGGCTATTCCCTGAAGGTCTAAAGAGGCATCAGCGTGTCTCGGGAACCTGAACGTTCGCACCAACCGGGTCGACGTCCATTTGCTGGATGTGCCAGTCATTACCCACTTCTGGCGCGATCAAATCCTGCGTATCCGATGTCGAAAACGCAAGAACCGTGGGACCCGCTCCCGAAACGACCGCGGGCACGCCCACTGCACGGAGACGTTCTACCAGATCCGCGGTCTCCCGCATCGCAGGCGCGCGGTAGTGCTGGTGGAGTCGATCTTCGGTGGCGGCGAGCAGAAGCCCCGGCTCCGGCCGCTGGGTCAGCGCCGCGATCAGCAGCGCAGCCCTGCCGGCGTTGAACGATGCGTCCTTGTGGGGCACGTCCTTCGGCAGCAGCCCCCGTGCGGTCTCCGTGGCCAGCCGCGCCGCAGGAACGACCACGACCGGGCGGATGCGCTCGTCAGGAGCCAGTTTCACCATATGCGGCGCCCCGGAGTGGTCATGCCAGGCCACGGTCAGCCCGCCCGCCAGACAGGGCGCGACGTTGTCGGGATGGCCCTCAATCTCGGTGGCCAGCGCGAAAACGTCGTCATCGGAAAATCGCCCGCGCTCAGAAAGTTGTTCGCCCTCAGCCAAAGCGCGGGCCGCCAGGATGCCCGCGCAGAGGGCCGCCGACGAGGATCCCAGCCCGCGCGCGTGCGGAATCCTGTTACGGCAGCGCAACCGGATGCCGCTGGGCTGCGCGATCCCCATGCGGTCGAACGTGGCCCGCATCGCCCTGACGATCAGGTGGCCCTCTCCGAGATCGAGCTCGCCCGCCCCCTCGCCCTCGACGGTGACGCGGACCCCGGACTCGTCGGTGAGCGCGGCCTCGACGTCGTCGTACAGGCTCAGTGCCAGCCCGAGCGCGTCGAACCCGGGACCCAGGTTCGCCGAGGTGGCGGGCACGCGAATCTCAACGGTCCGCACAGAAGACTCCCTGTCACGCGAGGTTGAGCGCCGCCGCGGCGGCGTGGACGTCGATGGGGATGACGACGGGCGCGGGCGCGCCCGAGATCGCCCAGTCGGGGTCCTTCAGCCCGTTGCCGGTGACCGTGCAGACGATGCGCTGACCCGGGTCGACCAGCCCCTGCGCGTGGGCCTGCAGGAGCCCCGCGACGCCGGCGGCCGAGGCCAGCTCCACGAACACGCCCTCCTCCTGCGCCAGCAGCTTGTACGCCGCCGCGATCTGCCGGTCGGTCACCGCCTGGATGACGCCGCCCGACTCGTCGCGCGCCGCGGTGGCCAGCGACCAGGAGGCCGGGTTGCCGATGCGGATGGCGGTGGCGATCGTGTGCGGATGGGAGACGGGCGCGCCCTGGACGATCGGCGCCGCCCCGCTGGCCTGGAAGCCGAACATGCGTGGCCGCTTGGCCGCCACGCCGTCGGCCGCGTACTCCTGGTAGCCCATCCAGTACGCCGAGATGTTGCCCGCGTTGCCCACCGGGATGCAGTGGATGTCGGGCGCGTCGCCCAGCGTGTCGACGATCTCGAACGCCGCCGTCTTCTGGCCCTGCAGCCGGAACGGGTTGACCGAGTTGACCAGCGCGATCGGGTAGCTGGACGACAGCTTGCGGGTCATCTCGAGACAGTCGTCGAACGACCCCTCGACCTGCAGCAGCGTGGCGCCGTGCACGAGTGCCTGGGCCAGCTTGCCCATGGCGATCTTCCCCCGGGGCACCAGCACGGCGCAGGTCAGCCCGGCGCGCACGGCGTAGGCCGCGGCCGAGGCCGAGGTGTTGCCGGTGGAGGCGCAGATGACCGCCTTGGCACCCTCCTCGACCGCCTTGCTGATGGCCATGGTCATGCCACGGTCCTTGAAGCTGCCCGTCGGGTTGGCCCCCTCGACCTTCAGGTAGACGTCGCACCCCGTGAGCGCGGACAGGCGGTTCGCGGGGACCAGCGGCGTGCCGCCCTCGAGCAGCGTGATGACGGGCGTCTTCGGAGTGACAGGAAGACGCTCGCGGTATTCCTCGATGAGGCCACGCCACGACCTGCTCATGATGACTCCCTACCTGCGGTGTTGGGCACAGAGTGTACGGGGTGCGCCGCCCCGTCGCGGATCCGTGTCCACCGGCCGGACACATCCATTGGACAGGGGCGCTATTCAGGAAATTCTCAGCATCTCCCGATAAGGTCTCGGGGCAGGGGGTCACCACCATGGACGCGCGTCCTGCCTTGACGCAGAACGACTATTCACCGATCGCGGCGCCGGAGCTCGGCACCTGGTCACCCGCCCTTTCCGTGAGCGTGGTGATACCCGCTCACGGCGGGCAGGACCGGCTCGACCTGACACTCGCGGCGCTGGCGGCGCAGACGTACCCGGACCATCTCATGGAGGTCCTCGTCGTCGACGACGGCAGTGAGCCCCCCATCCGCCTGCCCGAGATCCGGCCGGCCAACACCCGCGTCGTACGGGTGCATGACGGCTGGGGCATCTCCAACGCCGTCAACACCGGCGCCAAGGCCGCCGACGGCGAGATCATCCAGCGGCTCGACGCCGACATGGTGGCCTGCCGCGAGCACATCGAGGCCCTGGCCCGCTGGCACCACGTGACCGACTACCTGGTCACCATCGGGATGAAGAAGTTCGTGGACACGCCCCCGGTCACGCCGCGGCAGGTCTACCGGGCGGGGCACCTGGGAGAGCTGTTCGACCTGGCCGGTGCCGTGTCCAGCTCCACCGAGGCGACGATCGCCAAGACCGACGGGCTACGCAAGAGCCGCAATCCGTACCACGTGTGCACGGGGCCGACCTTCGCCCTGCCCCGGGAGGTCTTCCACGCCGTGGGCGGCCTCGACCCGAACGTGGCTCGGGGCGAGGATACCGAGTTCTCCTACCGGCTGGCCATGCACGGCGTGGTGTTCGTCCCTGACCTGGACGCGCAGGCCGTGCACCTGGGGCTGCCCGCGCAGCACCGCGACAGGGAACGCGCCGTGCGGGCCGTGGAGCCGTACCTGGCGCACCGGGTCCCGCTGCGCAGGGACCTGCGCAAGGACCGGACGCGGCGGTGGCTGGTGCCGTACGTGGAGATCGTGTTCGACGTCACCGACACCTCCGAGTCCGTCGTGCGGCAGGCGGTGGCGGCGGCGCTGGACGGCAAGCTGCAGGACGTGGTCGTGACGCTGGAGGGGCCGTGGTCGCGGCTGAGCTCCGGGCGCCGGTCCGTCCTGTCGGATCCGTGTTTCGAGCTGCGGCTGATGCGCGACCTGTTCGCGCACGACGAACGCATCCGCCTGATCGACGAGGCCGCCCCCACGCCCGCGCCCACGCCGTTCCGCTACCGCGGGCCGGTCGACGTGCCGCTGCACCGGGCGACGCTGGAGCGCATGATCGAGTCGGTGCAGAAGGATCTGACCGGCGTGCTGATCGTCGACCTGCCCGACGGGCGCACGGCCCGGCTGGAGCGCACCTCCGCCCTCGGCCGCGCCGTCCTGCTGTCCGACCCGGGGGCCGACGACGTGGACGACCTCATCGCCACGACCCATGGGGTGCGCCACGAGCCGCCCGACCGCTTCTGGCCCGCGCCCACGCAGCCCGATCCGGTCACCATCCCCGCGCCGGCCCCGGCCTCCGCCCCGGTGACGGTCTCGGTGGAGCCGCCGGAGAACACGCTGCTGCGCCGCCTCAAGTCCGCCCTGCGCCCCAACTGACCCTCCCGCACAAGGCGGGACAGGTCAGCCGCGCCGGCCTTTGCGCAGGGCACGTTTCATGGTCGACGACACCAGGCTCCGGAGGCTCTGCTCGACGCGGCCGGCGGCGGCCATCTGGCGGCGCAGCGTGCCGACCTCGCGCCGCAGCTCCACGGTCGACCTGCGCCAGCGCCCCGCCTCGTCCCGCCACTTGGCCACCTGGGCGCGCAGCCGCTCTGCCTCCTTGGCCAGCCGCGCCGCCTCGGCCTGCGCCTCCAGCCGCGCCCGGTAGGCCCCCCGCCGCCCGAGCAGCGCCCCCGCCTCGGTCGTGAACCCGTACGTCTCCCCCTCCACCCAGGTCACGCCCGACACCGAGTCCACCGCGTCGTCCAGATCCTCCCCCGGCGCCAGCACGATGCGGGCCCGCGCGAAGGCGGAGGCGCGTTCCAGGCGGGCCGCCACGACCCCCTGGGACGACTCGTGGAGCAGCACGTTCACCAGGCCGAGCCCCTCGTCGCGGGCCAGGTCGAGCAGGCGGGCGAGCGAGTCCTCGCCGGGCACCCAGCCGGGCGGCAGGCGCAGCACGAAGGGCACCGCCGGGTCGACGGACTCGGTGGCGGACAGGCGTACCCGGCCTTCGTGCCGGTAGTGACCCTGGACCAGCACCAGGTCGAGGCCGGGGTCCTTCAGCGGCGTGCGGCGGTCGCGGTCGAGGGTGTCCCAGGGCCCGAGTACGAGCACGGACAGGTCGGGCACGGTGCCGGCGAGCAGGGCGTCCACCGTCGCCCGCACCGAGTCGTAGCCCGCCGCGCCGTCCAACACCACGGTGACGTACGGCACCTTCCACTGCCGTCCGGGATGCCCCCGGAGCCAGCGGTAGGCCGGGATGCGGTCGGCCACGAACGCGTGGCTCACCCGGTCGATCGGTTGTTTGCCGCGCATCCGCATGGTGGGCCCGAGGTGGTAGGCGCGGGCCGCGGGCTCCGGCACGAAGACGGCGCCCGCCTGGCCGAGCCGGTAGCCCATCTCGGTGTCCTGGCCCAGGATCAGCTCGTCGTCCATCGGCCCGGCGGCCCTGACCAGCCGGGCGTTGACCGAGGTCGCGCCCCCGACGTGCAGGCTGAACGGGCGCTGGGGGTTGTCGGTGAGGCCGCCGGTGCGCTCCACGAGGTCGACGATCCAGGCGTGCGGCGTCGCGGGTTCGAAGTATCCCTCCAGGTCGTCGGGGAGCTCGCCGGGCAGCTCCGCGTCGGTGAAGCGGATGTAGCCGGTGACGACCAGGTAGGCCGCGGCGTGGTGCCAGCGCATGTGGGCCTCGATCGCGCCCGGGGTGAGCACCACGTCGGAGTCGAGCCAGTGGATCACGTCGCCGGTGGCCGCGGCCAGCCCGGCGTTGCGGGCGTTGGCCCGGCCCGGCGTCTCGCAGACGATCAGGCGGGTCAGCTCGGGGCGGAGGGCGGGCAGGCGCAGCGGGGGCGCGCTGCCGTTGTCGACGACGATGACCTCGATCAGCTCCGCCGGGTACGTCTGCCCGGCCAGCCCGGCGAGCACCAGGTCGAGCTTGTCCTGCCCGCCGTAGGCCGGGACGACCACGCTGACGGTGAGCTCTGGGGCGCGGTCTTCCGGGAGGGGTTCGAGGCTGCGGTAGTCGTTGCCGCGCACTCTGGCCGCGCCCGCGAGATGCGTGGTCATGCGGCTTCCATCAGCAGGCTCGGACGGAAGCCGCGCCACTGGTTGGCGGCCACCTTGAGGAAGTGGGCGAGGGGCAGCTGCCAGGTGTGCTCGTCGCTGAGCCCCCGGCGCAGGACGTAGCCCAGCCCGTGGGTACGGTAGACGCGCGCGCCTGCCTTTTGCGCTGCTTTGAGAAACTCGAGATCTACTGCCCGCGATAACCCAGGAAATCCCCCAATTTCCTGAAATTTCTCCCGAGAAATCAAGATCGTCCCTCCGGCCACATGATCGGCCCACACCTCACTCGGATACGCCGCCCCGCTCGCGAACGTCGTCCGCCGCACCGTGGCCCGCAGCGGCTCCAGGTAGAAGAACTCGGCCGTCGTCCCCACCACGTCGGCCCCCGAGTACGCCAGCGCCATGAGCAGATCGCCCAGATGGCGCGGCCCGTACCAGTCGTCGTCATCCCACTTCACCAGGTAGTCGCCGCGCGCCAGGGCCGCCACCCGGTTGAGCACCTCGCCGAACGGGACCGCCCGCGGGACCTCGATCCATTTCACGGGCAGCGAACACGCCTCGACCGCCTCCCGCACCTCCTCGAAGCCCACCCCGTGCAGCCCGAGCACCACCTCGGCCTCGACGTCCCGCTGCCGGACCATCTGGGCCAGCGCCGGGCCCACCATCCCCGGCCGCCTGCTGGACATCACGATGCTGACCTTCGGTCGGGAGGTCAGGTGCGCCAGGCGGCGCAGGCGTACGCTGTGCTCCTCCCGCCGCAGGTCGGCCAGCGATCGCGCGGTCCCGTCGGCCGCGTGGCCGAGCCAGTCGCGGTCGGTGAGCAGCGCGGCGAGGTCGGCGGGCACCCAGGGCGCGGCGAGGTCGGCGGTCAGCGGCACCCCGGCGGCGGCCAGCGCCAGCAGCCCTTCCAAGGGCACCTCGGCGGCGGGCCACTCGATCTCCAGGCCGCGCAGCGGGCGCAACGCCGGCACGTCGGGGCGCCGGCCCTCCACCGCCCAGCCGTCGTACGTCCAGTGCAGGCGGGCCAGCCCCTTCTCCGGCGTACGCGCGAAGCCACAAGGGGTGATGGACATGGGCCTCCTTGGGACTTGGTCGGCGCCTACCTTACGCCCGTTTTACTGAGCGGTAGACGCGGCCACCACATTCGGCAGGCCCGGCGGCGCAGGTGAAGGAGAGGTGATTCTCAGTTTTCCTCCAGGAAGCTATGGCACGGTGGGTGCCGTTGTTTATTAAGGTGTCAATAATCCCCTGATGTCCTCGACGCCTCTGATGTTCCAAACGAAAGGTATGCGCGGATGCTTTCGCCCCGCCGACTGGCAGCGACCGCCGCACTCCTCGCAGCTCTCACCGCCGTCGTGCTCGTGCTGCTCGTCCTCGCCGGTCTGATCACTCTCGGCGCGGCGGCGACCACGGTGGCCTTCATGGCCACGCTGGCGGCCCTCGCCTTCCTCGTGCTCACCGTGCGCCGCCTCGACGGCAAGGCGCACCGGATCGATCTGCGGATCAAGAAGTACGAGGCCGAGCTGACAAGGACCACGACCGCTCTCAAGAACATCGAGACCAGGCTGGACCTGCTGGTGCAGGCCGTCGAGGACTCCGCCGGGCGGCGGGCCGACGACCTCGGCGCGATCCTGGCCTCGCTCGGGGAGGACCGGGTCAACGCCATGGCGCGGGCGCGAGAGGTGGAGGAGCTGCGCGCGGAGGTTCGCGCGCTGGCCAGGGACTCCGTATGACGCGGGTCCGGCACAACGACTACGGGGCGCTGACCCCGCCGGCGGTGGGGGCGTGGGAGCCCTCGCTGCGGGTCTCCGTGGTCATCCCGGCCTACAACTGCGCGGAGGCGCTGGAGCGCACGGTTCCGGCGCTGGCGCGGCAGACGTACCCGGCCGAGCTGGTCGAGATCGTGATCGCGGACGACGGCAGCGAGCCGCCGCTGGAGGTGGCGGGCGCGCGGGTCGTACGGGTGGCCGGCGGGTGGGGACGCGGCGCGGCCAGGCAGACCGGGCAGCTCGCGGCCACCGGGGACGTGATCCACTGGCTCGACTCCGACATGCTCCTCGCGGACGACCACATCGAGGCGCACATGCGCTGGCACCATCTGATCGACCACGCGGTGGTGATCGGGGACCTCCGCTTCGTCGAGGAGCCGGGCGAGGAGGGCGTCCAGTCCGAGTACACGCGCAGGACCCTGGAGTCGACCAGGTGGCTCAAGGACGCGGGCATGAACGCGTACCTGCTGCACACGGGCGCGTCCACGTCCGTACGGGCCGATCTGCTGCGCGCGGCGGGCGGCGTGGACCCGTCGCTGAACATGGCGGAGGACACCGAGCTCGGCTACCGGCTGGCGCAGGCGGGGGCGGTGTTCATCCCCGACGCGCAGGCCAGGGCCTGGCACGTCGGGTCCTCCACCGTGATGCTGCGGGAGAAGGAGGTGCACCGGCACAACTGGTCCTACCTGGGCGATCTCATCCCGGACCTGCGCTGGCTGCGCAGCCATCCCAGGCGTCACTGGCGCGTGCCGTACGTGCGGGTCGTCGTGGCGGCGACCACCTACGAGCAGACGCGGGCGACCGTCGACTCGGCCCTCGCGGGCACCCTCGCCGACGCGGCGGTCACCGTCGTCGGCCCTTGGGGCAAGCTGACCGGCGAGCGCCGCTCCAGCCTCGACGACCCCCTCCTCGACCTGCGCCTGCTGCACAATCTCTACACGCACGAGCCCCGGGTCGTGTTCGCGGAGAGCGTACCCGCCTCCGCCGCGCCGGCCCCCTTCCTGCTCCACGTGCCCTCCGGATGGACGCTGGGCGCCGACACGCTCTCCAGGCTCGTCCACCACGCGGACGGCGACCTGCTCGGCCTGGTCAGCGTCGCGCTGTCGGAGGACGCGTCCGGGGTCGTGGCCGCCCGCCTGGAGCGCACGGCCGCCTTCTCCCGCGCCGCGCTCCACGGGGGCCCGTCCGACGGCCTGGTGCACGAGATGTTCGGGTCGGAGTGGGTCAGCGGCGGCGAGTACGGGTTCGCGGTGGCGGAGGAGGCCGAGCCGCTGGCCGGTGACCCCGCGAAGTGGCGGGCGCTGGCCGGGGAGCGGCTGCGGGAGGTCAAGGAGCTGCGGGCGGAGGTGGAACGGCTCGCCGCCGAGGTCGAACGGCTGTCCGCCGCGCCGCCCGCCGACCAGCCGGCCGAGCGCGGCGGGTTGAGCTCGCTGATCAGGCACCTGCGGAGCGCCGGATGATCCGTCAGCTGCTGGCGGAGCTGCCCGGAGCACGTGTCTTCTTCGCCGGGATCGACGACGTCGCCCCGCTGTACGCCGCTCCCGCCCGTACCTCCGCCTCCACGCAGCCCCGGGAGGTCGTGGACCTCGACCGGGACCTGCTGGAGCCGCCCACTGAGGCCGAGCAGGTGGGCGAGGTCCTCGTGCTCGCCAGGACACCGGCCGACCTGCGCAGGGTCGCGACCCTGCACAAGCTGCTGCCGCAGGCCGAGCGGGTGGTCGTGGCCGTGCTCGACACGCCCGCCGCCCACCCCGCGCCGGTCCCCACCCCCACTCCCGCGCACCGGTGGCGGTCTTTGACGGATCTGCGGGTCTACCAGCCCAAGAACCGGATCTGGGTGGTCGACGCCCGTTTCTCCGCCTCCACGCCCGCGGGCCGTACCGTGACCGCGACGGCGCGGGCGTTCGCCGGCCACCGCCTCGACGTGATCGCGGCCCCGGCGGCGGCGATCGCGGGCGTCGGGGCGGCCGACTGGCGCCCCGGCGACCCCAACGCGACGCCCGCCGAGGTGACGGGGCCGGTGCCAGAACGGGTCGGCGCGCCGGGCAGCGACGTGGTCCTGCGCACCCTCGGCCACCCGTCGGTGGAGCACCCCACCCCGGGCGAATCTGCCCCCGCGCAGGTCGACGACCCTGCCGAGGACGCCGAGACCGTGGAGTGGGCCGGGGACGAGACGCCCATCGAGCGGCCGACGTTGCACGCGGTGAGCTGGGAGCACCTCGGCAGGCCGGGCATGGCCGGCTCGCCGCTGGCCGACCCCGACGTGCTCGGCGAGCCCTCCATGGTCCCTCCGGTGGACGAACGCCTCGTGAACCCCCAGGGTTTCGTCACCACCCCGTCCCGGGGCATGGCCTCCCTGGTGGAGCGGGACGGCCGGTGGTCGGTGGTGCTGGATGACAAGGTCGTGACGTCGTTCGCCGAGTCCGGCGGGGTCACCGACGCCGACGTGGCCAGGCTCCGCCAGATCCGCGGCGTCGAGGTGGACTGGCGGCACGCGCACAACGGCCCCCTGTCCGCCGTACGGGTGCTGACCGGCCTGGCCGCCGCCGGGGTGCCGCTGCGCGCGGAGGCCGTGCCGCGCTGGGCGGGCGCGCTCGGGGACGAGATCATCGAGCTCGTCGAGCTCTGCCCGGACCTCTCGGACGAGCTCCGGCGCGAGGAGCACAGCATCCGCCTGCGCCGCGCCGCGCTCCGCACGCACGGTGTCGCGGCGAGGTGGGAGCAGCTCGGCGCGCCCGCCCCCGCTCCCCCGCTCACCTCGGTCCTGCTGGCCACCCGCCGCACCGACATGGTGTCGTTCGCCCTCGACCAGGTCGCCCGCCAGCGCGGCGCCGAGCTGGAGGTCGTCCTCGCCCTGCACGGCGTCCCCAAGGGCCACCCGGAGGTGGCCAAGGCGATCGACGCGTTCGAGGGCTCGGTGACCGTGTTCGAGGCCGACCGCCAGCACGTGTTCGGCGAGGTGCTGAACCACGCGGCCGCCATGGCCTCGGGTTCGTTCCTGCTGAAGATGGACGACGACGACTGGTACGGCCCCGACTTCCTGTCCGACCTGCTGCTGGCGCATTCGTACTCGGGCGCCCAGGTGGTGGGCACGGTGCCGGAGTTCGTGTACCTGTCGTCCATCGACGTCACCGTGCACCGCAGGCAGGTCACCGAGCAGATCACCAGCTTCGTCGCCGGGGGGACGATCCTGGTGGAGCGCTCGGCCTTCCAGGCGGTGGGCGGGTTCCGGCCGTTGCGGCGCTCGGTGGACACCCAGTTCCAGGAGGCCCTGCAGGCGGCGGGCGGGCAGATCTACCGTACGCACGGGCTCGGCTACATCCTGCGCAGGGGCCCGGCGGCCAACCACACGTGGCAGGAGCCGATCGGGACGTTCCTGCAGCGCAACAGGCAGCAGTGGCGCGGCTTCCGCCCGAACGCCCTCATGGCCCTGGACGGGAGCGAGCCCGCATGACCGGCGTCCCCCGCATCCGCCACAACGACTTCGGCGTGCTCGCCCCGCCCGCCCTGGGCGCCTGGGAGCCCACGCTCACCGTCACCGTCGTCATCCCGGCCCACGACCGCCAGGAGACCCTGAACCTCACCCTGGCGGCCCTGTCCGCCCAGAGCTACCCCGAGCACCTGCTCGACGTCATCGTCGTGGACGACGGCAGCGCCACCCCGCTCCATCTGCCGGAGCTCGTGCCGGCCAGGACCAAGCTGATCTCCAGCCCGCCGGGGGGCTGGGGCCGGGCCTGGGCCCTTCAGGCGGGCCTGGACGCCGCGACCGGCGAGGTCGTCTTCGTCCTGGACGCCGACATGGTCCCGCACCGGCGGCACGTGGAGGCCCAGCTCCGCTGGCACCACCTGGCCCCGTACGTGGTGGCCCTGGGCTGGATCGACTTCACCGCCGCCACCGATCTCCCGACGCAGGAGCGGGTGCGCCAGGCGCTGGAGTCGGACGAGGAGGGCGCGCTCTTCCCCCTGTCACCGCACCGCCACGACTGGGCTGAGCAGATCATCGACGACCACGACGGCCTGCGTACCGCCCCCAGCTCCCTGGCGACCCGCATCCACGTGGGCGCGACGGCGTCGTACCCGGCCGGGCTCCTGCGCTCGATCGGCGGCCTGGACACGTCCCTGGTGCTGGCCGAGGACACCGAGCTGGGCTACCGGCTCACCCAGGCGGGCGTGGTGTTCGTCCCGGACCCGGACTCCCGCGCCTGGCACATCGGGCTGCCGACGGCGATGCGCGAGTTCGCGGCGCTGAAGCGCTACAACGACCCCTACGTCGCCGACCGGGTCCCCTACCGCCGCTACCTCCGCACGGACCCGGGCCGCCAGTGGCTGGTGCCGTACGTGGACGCGACGGTGCCGGCGGGCCCGTACGAGGACACGAGGGCGACGGTCGACGGCCTCCTGGCCGGCACGATCCCGGACGTCCGGGTCACCGTCCCCGGCCCCTGGGAGTCGCTGAGCGAGGAACGCCGCTCCCCGCTCGCCGACCCGGACCTCGACCTCCGCCTCATCCAGGCCAACTTCGCCGGCGACCCCCGGGTCCACCTGACCAGCCCCCTGGAGGGGACCGCCCCGTTCCGGCTCTCGGTGCCGCCCGGCTGGGTCGCGTCGAAGGAGACGGTGGAACGCCTGGTGGCCCACATGGAGGAGCACGACCTGGGCGCCCTCTGCGTGGCCCTGGAGGAGACGGAGCAGGGCGTCACGACGGCCAGGCTGGACCGTACGGCGGCCGAGTCCAGGGCCGCGCTGATCGCCGCCCCGGACGACGAGTGGGACGACCTGATCGACGCCCTCTTCGGCCTGGAGTGGCTGGACGGGGAGAGCTGGGGCTTCAAGCGCCGCCCCGCCGTCTATCCGCCGCGCAAGAAGCCGATCCCGGAGCTCGACCGGCTCGCCGCCGAGCACGAGAAGAAGCTCGCCCTCTACCGCAAGCGCACCTCCGCCCTCCGCGCGGAGCTGGCGCAGCTGCGGCGGGAGGCGGGCAAGAACGGCAGGGACGCGACGCGCTGGCGCGAGAAGGCCGAGACCTGGCGCAGGGAGGCGGTCCGCCTCACCCGCGCCCAGAACCGCACGGTGCTAGAAAGAGCCGTCCGCAAGGTCCGCGACCTGGCCTTCCCCACCGGCTCCCCGGCGCGGGAAGACCAGCCGTCGCCGGTGTCCGACGACTAGTCGTCGCCCTCCACGCGCATCACGCCGGCCACGGCGCGCACGATGTCGAGCTCGCGCAGCCCCTCCATGGTCGCCGACAGGGCGGCGTCCGTGGCGCGGTGGGTGACGATGACGAGCTGGGCGTCGTCACCGTGGCCCTCCTGGCGCACGGTCTGGATCGACACGTCGTGCTTGGCGAACAGCTCCGCCACCCGCGCCAGCACGCCCGGCTTGTCGGCCACGTCGAGCGCCACGTGCAGGCGCGTGACGGTGTCGCCCATGGGATGGGCCACCAGGTCGGCGTAGGTCGACTCCTCCGGCCCGCGCGTGCCCGCCAGGCGGTTGCGGGCGACGGCCACCAGGTCGCCGAGGACCGCGGAGGCCGTGGGCGCCCCGCCCGCCCCCTTGCCGTAGAACATGAGCTGCCCCGCCGACTCCGCCTCCACGAAGACCGCGTTGTACGCCTCCCGCACCCCGGCCAGCGGGTGCGACCGCGGGATCATCGCGGGGTGCACCCGCACGCCGAACGAGCGGCCGTCCTCGGAGCGGGCGCAGATGGCCAGGAGCTTGATGACGTAGCCCATGGCCTTGGCCGAGGCCACGTCGGTGGCGGTGATCTCGGTGATGCCCTCGCGGTGCACCTCGGCGGCCGTGACGCGGCTGTGGAAGGCGAGCCCGGCCAGGATGGCGGCCTTGGCGGCGGCGTCGAAGCCCTCGACGTCGGCCGTCGGGTCGGCCTCGGCGTAGCCGAGCGTCTGGGCCTCCTCCAGGGCGTCGGTGAAGGACGCGCCCGTCGAGTCCATCTTGTCGAGGATGTAGTTGGTGGTGCCGTTGACGATGCCGAGCACGCGCTTGACGTGGTCGCCCGCCAGCGACTCGCGCAGGGGGCGCAGCAGCGGGATGGCGCCGGCCACGCTGGCCTCGAAGTAGAGGTCGCCGTTGCCCTGCCTGGCGGCCTCGTGCAGGGTGGCGCCGTCTTCGGCCAGCAGCGCCTTGTTGGCGGTGACCACGGACTTGCCCTTGGAAAGGGCGGCGACGATCAGCGTGCGGGCGGGCTCGATGCCGCCGATGACCTCGATGACGATGTCGACGTCGTCGCGGGTGACCAGCGCCTCGGCGTCGGTGGTCAGCAGCGACGGGTCCACCTCGACGTCGCGTTTGCGGCCGAGCCTGCGCACCGCGACCCCGGCCAGCTCCAGCGGGGCGCCGATGCGCGCGGCCAGGTCGGCGGCCTGCTCGTGCATGAGCCTGATGACCTGCGAGCCGACGACGCCACAGCCCAGCAGTGCCACTCTCAGCGGTTTCACAGCTGCCCCCTCAACAGGTCGTCCTCGGTCTCGCCCCGCACGATCACGCGCGCCTTGCCGCCGGAGACGGCGACCACGGCCGGCCTGGGCAGGTAGTTGTAGTTGTTGGCCAGCGACCGGCAGTAGGCCCCGGTGGCCGCCACCGCGATCAGGTCGCCGGGGGCGAGGTCGGCGGGCAGGTGGAGGTCGCGCACGATGATGTCGCCGCTCTCGCAGTGCTTGCCGACCAGGCGGCTGAGCATGGGCTCGGCGGTGCTCTCGCGGCTGGCCAGCACCGCGGTGTAATCGGCGCCGTAGAGCGCGGTGCGCACGTTGTCGCTCATGCCGCCGTCGATGCTCACGTACGTGCGCAGGCCCTCGACGTCCTTGACGGTGCCGACCGCGTAGAGGGTGACGCCGCCGGGCCCGACGATGGTGCGCCCCGGCTCCACGGTCAGCCTGGGCACGGGCAGGCCGGCGTCCGTGCACACCTTGGTGACGATCTCGCGCAGCCCGTCGGCCAGCTCCTTGATGTCGGGCGCCTCGTCGCCCTCGACGTAGGCGATGCCGTAGCCGCCGCCGAGGTCGAGCTCGGGCAGCACGACGCCGTGCTCCTCCTTGATCTGCACGAGCAGCGCGGTCAGCCGCCTGGCCGCCACCTCGAACCCGGCCGTGTCGACGATCTGGGAGCCGATGTGCGAGTGCAGCCCGACGAGCTCGAGCTGCGGGAGGGCGAGGATCCGGCGCACGGCCTCCGCGGCCGCCCCGGTGTTGAGCGACAGCCCGAACTTCTGGTCGTCGTGCGCCGTCGCGATGAACTCGTGCGTGTGCGCCTCGACCCCGGTGGTCACCCGGATCATCACCTTGGGCCGCTTGCCCAGCCGCTGGGCGAGGTGGCCGAGCCTGGCGATCTCCTCGTAGGAGTCGACCACGATGTGGCCGACCCCGACCTCCAGCGCCCTGGTCAGCTCGGCGACGGACTTGTTGTTGCCGTGCATCGTGATGAGCTCGGGCGGGAACCCGACGCTGAGCGCCACCGCCAGCTCGCCGCCGCTGGCCACGTCGAGCCCGAGGCCCTCGTCGTGGAGCCAGCGCACGATCTCCTTGCACAGGAACGCCTTGCCGGCGTAGTGGACCTCGGAGCCGGCGAAGGCCGTGGCGTAGTCGCGCATGCGCGAGCGCACGTCGTCCTCGTCGAGGACGTAGAGCGGCGTGCCGTGCTCGCGGGCCAGATCGCGCACGTCCACTCCGCCGACAGTGAGCGCGCCATCGGTCCGGGTCGACGTTCGCGGCCAGATCGCGGGGTTGATCCGGTTGAGGTCGGCGGGCGCCAGCGGAGGGCGCTCGTGGGGCAGCATCTCGGCGTGCCGGTCCCCGGCGGGATGGACGAATCGACTCACCTGATCGAGGCTATCGGAACCGCAACAGAGCCATGACCCGGTGCCCACGTATCGAGACGCGATCAAGCTCCAGAAGGGATATTTTTACGATTCTTCGCCGTTTGGCCGAATATTTTGCAATCCCCTACAGCCGTTCCGGCCCAGGCAGCACACCCGTCACAGCCTCGGCCAGCCGCACCCGGGCCGTGTGCACCGGCCCCGGCGCCTCGTCGCCGACCGGGACGGCCGGCGCGTGCTCGTGCGCGTCGTGATAGGCCAGCGCCAGCCGCACCAGGTACGTCTCCCACCCCGGCTCCCTGCTGACCAGCCGCCCGGGCAGCTCGGCCAGCACCCGCAGCACCCGCCGGTCGTACGGGCCGTCGAGCAGCTCCCCCCTGAACCCCTCGGGCGGCACCCCCAGCTCCCGTGCCCACCTGAGCACCGCTCGGGCCCGCGCATGGGCGTACCGCACCACGAACCCGGGGTTCTCCCAGGTCCGCGGGAAGTCCGGCCACGGGGGCTCCGGGAGGTCGACCGGCCCGACCCCGTCCGCCAGCTCCCCCGGCTCGCTGACCACGATCCGCAGGAAGCCGTCCGGCCGGACCTCCACCAGGGAGACCCCGTCCAGCTCCCGTACCCGCCCGGCGAGCTCCTCGGCGGGGACCCGGCGGCGCAGCGCGGCCGCGGAGACGTAGCCGGCCTCGCCCTCCCACGTCCCCTCCGGCACCGGGGGCTCCCCCAGCACCTCGGCCAGCTCCACGGGCGTCATGGCCCAAACCCTAGGGCGTCGCGCCTCAGATGAGGGCGTGCGGCTCGGCGGAGCCGTACTCGACCAGGTGGGCGGCCCCGAGCAGCCAGCGGTCCTCGTCGCGTACCCGCACGTAGCCGAACCGGTCGGCCGAGAACACCTTGATCCCGTCCGTCCGGCACTGCCGCATGAGCACCTCGTCCCACCCGTCCGTCAGGTCGGCGAAGCCGATCTCGCGCAGGGTGTTGCGGCGGGCCAGGAGGGTCGCGCCGGCGATCTCCGGGAGGTAGGCGTACTCGGCGTCGGGCTGCTTGAGCAGCGTGGCCTGCGGCTTGCGGAGGTGGGCGTAGAAGGCCGCCTTGCCGACGATGTCGGCGGTGCTGAAGAGGAAGGCCCGCCGCAGGTCCGACAGGTAGTGCGGGCCGTACACGTCGCGCGGGTCCATGACCGCCACCAGGTCGGCCTCGCACAGGTCGATGCCCGCGTCGAGCATCGCGCCCTCGGTCATCGCCGGGTGCGGGCGGCGGTAGACGATCTCCACGTCCGGCAGCACGTCGCGGGCGCGCAGCTCGGACTCCGGCGGCCCGATGACGATGAGCTGGTCGACCCCCGACTGCTTGGCGACCTGCGCCAGCGCGTGCTCCATCAGGAACGGGTCCATGATCGGCAGCAGCACCGAGGTGTTGAGGCTGGCGCGGGCGCTGGGCAGGCCGATCGCGTCGAGGAGCTCGTCGATCCGCTCGGTCATCGTGCCCATCTGGTACGCCCGCCGCAGCGCCACGTGCGCCCGCCGCGTGTCGCCCTCGGTGCCGATGGGCGTGCCGCAGGCGGCGAGCTCGGCCAGCCGCCACTGGGGCGTGCCCGGCGGGCAGTCCACCGCGGCCGGCCAGCGGTAGGAGGTCAGCACGTCGGGGTAGGTCAGGTGCCCGGGCAGGAGCTGGTCCAGCGTGAGGACCCGGTCGATGCGCCCGCCGGAGAGCGGCAGCGGGTTGTGCACCCGCGGCTGCACCCCGAACTGCAGCCGCGGCCAGGCCACGGTCAGGTCGGTCGTGAACCGGTGCTCGAACAGCTCGGCCGCCGCCGCGTACGCGTCCACGTCGCCCTGCGTGTGCCAGAAGACCGTGCGGATGCCGCGCTCGGCGCACCAGGCCAGCAGCGCCTTGAGCCCTTCGCCCGGCTCGCCGGTGATCTCCTCGACCCACGGCCCCTGCGCGACGGACTCGACCACCAGCAGGTGGGGCACCTCCAGCGGGAGCACCCTGGCGAAGTCGCGCGGCGTGAAGCCGGTCGTCTGCCGCCATTCGTAGCGCAGCAGCGCCTCGGCGTGCGGGTCGGCGATGACCGCGGCCGTCAGGTGCGGCCTGGTGTTGGGTCCCGTGGGCACCCGGAAGGGCTTGAGCTTGAAGGAGGCGCCCCCGAGCGTCCTGGTCGTGCTGGTGGCCTGGTACGCCGCCCCGGGGCGCTCGTCCTTGGCCTTGGCGCTCGTGGGGGGCTTGCGCTTGGGCGCGATGGGCCGTTTGACGGGCTTGGCCGCGCCCCTGAGCCCCTTGGCCAGCCGGACCGGGTTGCTCTTGCCGCTCTTGATCGCGTCACCGAGCCGGTTCCAGCGGGCGACCTTGATCGAGGACAGCTTCCAGTTGGCCACCTCGGCCTGGAAACGCTGCTCGGCCAGATCCTTGCGCAGCTTCTCGGCGGCCGTCCGCTCGACCTCGAGCCGCTCCTCGGCCTCGCTCAGCCGCTCGGCCAGCGACCTGGCCTCCTCGGCGCTCTGCTCGGCGGCGGCCAGCTTGGCCTCGGCGGCGCCCAGCAGCCTGGCCAGCTCCGCGGCGCGCTCGGCCTGCGCGACAGCATCCCGCAACGCTCGGCGAGTGCTTTCCAGCTCCGTCGACAATTGACCCTCCGCTCCCTCAGCCCGGCAAAGGATACTCTTTTTGCCTGAAGCGTCTCGAAGGGATGAGATCCGGTGCAGTTCAACGTGCGGCCCTACGTCTGCGGCGCTCTAGGCCGGATCGACCCCGCCCTGCTGGGCAAGTTGACCGCGGCGGGCCCACGGCTCCTTCCAGCGCTCCAGTCGGCCGAGGCGGCGCTGTTCAGCTCCGCGCCGCTGCCGCCCTACCACCGCCAGGGGCACGCGTACGCGTTCTCGTGGGGCGAACGCAAGCCGGCCGCGAAGGACGACTGGATGGCGGTCGCGGAGACGTACGAGGCCCCCGGGCTGATCGGCGACGACGCGAGTGTCACGCTCCACACGGGCGCCCTGGGCCTCGTGGACGTCTACTACGTCCGCCTGGGCGACGCGGTCTACTTCTCGTCCCAGATCCAGCCGCTGCTCAGCCTGGTGCCGGTCGAGATCGACTGGTCGGCGTGGGCGTCGATCCTCCAGGTGACGTTCCCGCTGGGCGAGGCGACCCCGTACGCGGACGTCAAGCGGCTGCCGGGCTCCAGCGCCCTGGTGTGGCGGCACGGCAGGCTCGCAACCGAGCGCCGGCTGCCACGCTGGCTGCGTTCTGAGCCGTACGAGTCGTGGATCAGCCCGCGCGAGATCGTCGAGCTGCTGGACGAGGTCTACCGGGACTACGACGGCCGCAAGCTGCTCGTGCCGGTCAGCGGCGGCTACGACTCGCGGCTGCTGGCCGGCGTGGCCAAGGCCCGCGGGATGGACGTCGAGTCGTGGACGACCAGCCCGGACGACGGCACCGACACCGACATCGCGTTCGCCAGGTCGATCACCAGGGAGCTGGGCATCCCCCACCGGGTGATCACCCAGAACGCCGCCGACTACCCGGACGACGCCGTCGAGGTGGCCCGCAGGCTCGAATACCTGACGCCGCACCACGCCTGGTACGCCCCCTTCGCCAAGGAGGTGCACCAGGCGGGCCGGATCCTGGTCGACGGCCTGGCCGGCGGTCCGCTGCTGAAGAACTTCATGGTCAGCAGCGCTGCACTGGAGGCCACCACGCAGGCGGAGCGCTCGGCGGCCGTGCTCGGCTCGCTGTCGCTGGGGGCGCCCTCGCAGCCGTTCCTGTCCAAGGCCGCCGCCCAGTGGATGGAGGAGACCGTGCGCGAGCAGTTCCTGGCCGCCACCTCCATGTTCCACGGGCACCGGGCCGAGCTGCCGCTGTCGGTGCTGCACACCAGGACCGTGCGCGGCATCGCGCGCTCCGCGGTCAACCTGGTGGGGCCCGAGGCGTCGTTCGCGGCGCCGTTCATCGATCCGCGCTTCTTCGACGCCGCGCTGTCGGTCGGCGTGGCCCGCAAGGACAAGGGCCGCTTCTACCGCGAGGTGCTCCACGCGGCCCATCCACGGGTGGCCGCACTCCCCTCGACGAATGTGGTCAAGCAGCCGCTCCAAAGGGTGCCGCTGCGGTCGACGGCCGCCCCCGCCCGAAATTATTCGCACCGCATGCTGGAGACTGTGGTGAGAAGGGTGCCTGGCCTGCTGTCGGACGAGCTGCACGAGGTCGTCTCAGGCGGTCCCGACGCCTTGACCAGGTTCAATGGGTGGAACGACCGCTTCTGGGTGCGCGGATTGGTGCTCTTCGGACTATGGTTGAGCGACTTCGAGAACGACCTGTCGGACCTCGCGGCACCTTTTTAGTGAACTCTCGGTAACGGGGCGATTACGTACGGATCTCGCGGGTATTAACCCTGGCACAGCAGAAGCGGGTTCCGGAAAGCCACCGGGCTGATAGTGTTCGGCCCGTAAGCGCCGCACAAACGGGCACCAGATCACAAATCCGGTCTCGTTCTAGGGCAGTGGAGTTCGCAGGGATGACGACTCCACGCGGCGCGGTCACCAGATAGTAACGCCGGGGCAACCGGTGACTTCGTCCTGCCCACATCTCTTCCTGTGAGCGACATATGATCAACGCATCCCCATTGCCGGAGCCGATCTCCGAGGCGTTCGTCTCGGAGGATCCTGCCTGGTACAAGCGGGCGGTGTTCTACGAGATTCTCGTCCGGGGGTTCAAGGACTCCAACGGCGACGGCACCGGCGACCTGCGCGGTCTGACCGAGAAGCTCGGCTACCTCAAGTGGCTCGGCGTGGACTGCCTGTGGTTGCTGCCGCTGTACGAGTCGCCGCTCCGCGACGGCGGGTATGACATCTCGGACTACATGAAGATCCTCCCCGACTTCGGGGACCTGGGGGACTTCGTACAGCTGATCGAGAAGGCTCACGAAGGCGGCCTGCGGATCGTCACCGACCTCGTGATGAACCACACCAGCGACCGCCACCCCTGGTTCCAGGCGTCCCGTCACGACCCCGAGGGTCCGTACGGCGACTTCTACGTATGGTCGGACCATCCTGGCGGCTATCCCGACGCCCCGATCATCTTCATCGGCGCCGAAGAGTCCAACTGGACCTACGACCCTGTGCGCAAGCAGTACTACTGGCACCGTTTCTTCCACCACCAGCCGGACCTCAACTATGACAACCCGGCGGTGCAGGAGGCCATGCTGGAGGTCCTGCGCTTCTGGCTGGACCTGGGCATCGACGGGTTCCGGCTGGACGCGGTGCCGTACCTGTTCGAGCGCGAGGGCACCGCGTGCTCGGGGCTGCCGGAGACGCACGCGTACCTGAAGAAGATCAGGGCCGAGGTGGACCGCCTCTACCCCGACCGGGTGCTGCTGGCCGAGGCCAACGGCTGGCCCGAGGACGTGGTGGAGTACTTCGGCGACCCCACCATGGGCGGCGACGAGTGCCACATGGCCTTCCACTTCCCGCTCATGCCGCGCATCTACATGGCGGTCAAGAAGGAGACGCGCGAACCGATCTCCGAGATCATGTCGCGCACGCCCAAGCTGCCCGAGAAGGCGCAGTGGGGCATCTTCCTCCGCAACCACGACGAGCTCACGCTCGAGACGGTGACCGAGGAAGAGCGCGACTACATGCACAACGAGTACGCCAAAGACCCGCGCATGCGCGCCTACCTGGGCATCCGCCGGCGCCTGGCCCCGCTGCTCGACAACGACCGGGACCGGATCGAGCTGTTCACGGCCCTGCTGCTGAGCCTGCCCGGTTCGCCGGTCATGTACTACGGCGACGAGATCGGCATGGGCGACAACATCTGGCTGGAGGACCGCGACTCGGTCCGCACGCCGATGCAGTGGAGCCCCGACCGCAACGCCGGGTTCTCCTCCGCCGACCCCGGACGGCTCTACCTGCCCGCGGTCATGGACCCGATCTACGGCTACCAGGCGGTCAACGTGGAGGCCCAGCAGCGCCATGAGGGCTCGCTGCTCCACTTCACCCGCAAGATGCTGGAGATCCGGCGCAGGCACGCGGTGTTCGGCGTGGGGGCGTACACGGAAATGTGGTCGTCGAACCCCTGCGTGCTCACCTACGTCCGCGAGGACCGCGACGACATCATGCTCTGCGTGAACAACCTGTCGAAGTTCCCGCAGCCGGTCGAGCTGGACCTGCGCAGGTTCGAGGGGATGGTCCCGGTCGAGGCGCGGGGCGGGGTGGAGTTCCCGCCGATCGGTGAGCTGCCGTACCTGCTCACGCTGCCGGGGCACGGCTTCTACTGGTTCGCCCTGAAGAAGAAGGAAGAAGCCGCGCTCAGCGCGCGGTGACCGGCACCTGGGCACGGGCCGCGCGGCGGGCGGGAATGAGCGCCACCGCGAGGGCCGTGCCCACGGCCGTCACCACGGCGACGGCCAGTGTCAGGGCGGAGGGCGCACGCCCGATGCCCGCGCCGACGCCGCTCGTGTGGCCCTGCAGGTCGATCAGCCCGGTCACCACGGACATGCCCGCCGCCGCGCCCGTGCCGATCCCGAGCACGACCAGCAGCCCGGTGCCCGTCACGAGCGTGGCCATGACCTGGCGCGGCGTCAGCCCCATGGCCTTGAGCACGGCCAGGTCGAACGCGTGGTCACGCAGCCCGAGCGCGCTGGCGGTGAGCAGGTTGGCCAGGCCGATCAGCATCAGCACGGCGATCAGCGCCACGATCACCACCCGGATGATCGCCAGCCGGTCCGCCGGGTTGACCGCGGCCTGCACGTCGAGGCTCTCGCCCGACTCGGCCATCAGCCGCCCGCGCACCTCGCCCTGGTCTGCGCCCGGTTTCAGCGCCAGCGCGTAGAACTCCGGCGGCACCGAGTCCTTGGCCGCCAGGCTGTCGAGCCCCACGGAGATCACCTCGCCGTCGAGGTCGGGCTCGACGGTCCTGCCGACGATCCTGACGATCAGCGGCGTGCCGCCCACGGTCAGCCGCACCCGGTCGCCGATCTTGATGCCCAGCAGGTCGAACAGGCCCTGCCCGGCCACCGCCTCCCCCTGCTGGCCGTACATGCGCCCCTCGACCACGGGGAACGGGTACGGCTCCGTCGAGCTGCCGATGGCCCGCACGCGCACCGAACGGGCCATGCCGGGCGCCAGGGCGTTCACGTCGGTGCCCGGATAGACCGTGGCCACGTCCCTGTCCAGCCGGGCGATGCGTTCGGCCTCGGCCGGCTCCAGCTTGCCCGGCCTGACGTACAGGGAGGCGTGCTGGCCGACCTGCTCGGGGTGGTCGGCGAAGTTGTCGAGAGTGGCCCAGACGCCCAGCCCGATCGTGATCATCATCATCGGCACGGCCAGCCCGAACGCCGTCAGGAACGCCGGCACGCGCCTGGTGAAGGCGTCTCTGGTGCCGAGGACGAGGGCGGGCGGGAGGCGTACGAGGAGGGCCAGGCGGGCCAGCCTGGACAGGCGGCCGCGCGGCGGCAGGGCGGGCGCGGCGGGGATCGGCGGTGTGCGGCCGCCGCGCCACGCGGGCACCCCCACCGCGGCCAGCACCACCAGGGCCGTGCCGCCGACGATGGCCAGCACGGGGATCGGCGCCACGGACGTCGCGCCGAGCATCGCCGCCATCACGCCCCAGCCCACCACGGCGCCGATCGCGACGCCGATCAGGCCCAGCGCGCCGTGCTCGACCAGGAGCAGCAGCGCGATCTGGCCCCTGGTGAAGCCCATCGACTTGAGCGTGGCCAGGTCGCGGAGCTGGGCCAGCACCCGGCCGCCGGCCGCGTTGGCCAGGGCGAGCGCGGCGGCCACCAGCCCGACCACCCCGAACAGCGCCAGCATCGTGCCCAGCAGCCGGTTGTCCAGCTCCATGGCCGCCCTGACCTCGCGCCAGGTGTAGACCCGCTGGAGTTTGTCCTCCAGCATGACGACCACGCGCTGCGAGACGACCTGCGTGGCGTCGGGGTCGGCCAGGCGCAGCCCGGTGACCCACTCGCTGCGGCCCAGCATGGGCTCGATGCGGTCGAGCGTGACGGGCAGCACGTAGGCCAGGCCGGGCGTCCACTGGGGGTAGAAGCCCTGCTCGGCGGAGTCGGCTATGCCGCGTACGTACAGGGTGTGGCGCTTGCCGTCGAGCGCGATGATCGTGAAGGGCGCGCCGATCTTGAGCCGCAGCGAGGTCGCGAACGAGCGCTCGACGACCACGCCGTCGGGCTGGGAGGCGTCCAGCCACCGGCCCTCGGCGACCACCGGGTGCGCCACCTGCGGCGCCGCGGCGGGCATCGCGCGCAGCGCCGCGGGCTCCTTCTTGCCCTCCTGCGCCACGGTCACCGGCGCCGACCGGTACGGGCCCGCGATCTGCGTCACGCCGTCGATGCCGCCGAGGTCGGCCTGGGGGCTGTCGTCGGTGTAGAGCCAGACGTGGGCGCCGTCGGTCTGGGCGAACAGGCTGCGCCACGGGTTGGTGCCGTCCTCGAGCAGGGTCGCCGCGGTGATCAGCGCGGCCACGATCCCGGCCACGGTCAGCACCGTCAGCACCGCCTGGCCCTTGCGGGCCCGCAGGTCGGCCTTGATCCACCGGCTTCCCGCCAGAGTGGCTGTCACAGGCCCTCCTTCTTCGGACCTGTGACAGCGGCGGTGCTGTGTCCGATCGTTCGCTCGCTCACCTGAGGTCGATCACTTCTCCGGCCGTGCGCGTGCGCCGGCGCGCGATGCGGCCGTCGTCCACGATCTCCCCGTCGAACAGCGACACCAGCCGGTCGGCCAGGCTCGCCACGCGCGCGTCGTGGGTGACCATCACGATCGTCTGGCCCTCCTTGTGGACGTCGCTGAGCAGGCGGAGCACGTCTCGGGTGTTGCGGCTGTCGAGGTTGCCGGTGGGCTCGTCGGCCAGCAGCACGCTGGGCTGGTTGGCCAGCGCCCTGGCCAGCGCGACCCGCTGCTGCTCGCCCCCGGAGAGCTGGGCGGGCGAGGCCTCGGACCGGTCGGTGAGGTTGAGCGCGCCGAGCAGGCTCTCCCTGCGCTCGCGGGCCACCTTGGGCGAGGCCCCGGCCAGCAGCGCGGGCAGCTCGACGTTGTCGCCCACGGTCATGTTGGCGACGAGGTTGAAGAACTGGAAGACGAACCCGACCTTCTTGCGCCGCAGCAGCGCCCACGCGCTCTCCGAGAGCGTGTCGACGCGCTTGCCGTCGAGCCAGATCTCGCCGCTCGTCCTGGTGTCGAGCCCGCCCAGCATGTGGACGAGCGTGGACTTGCCGGAGCCGGACGGACCCATGATCGCGACGAACTCGCCCGGCTCGACCTGCAGGTCCACGCCGCGCACGGCAGGCACGGGCACCGCGCCATCCTGGTAGATTTTGACCAGATTGACCGTTTTCACAACCGCGCTCATGCCAGATCCTCCTGGCAACGCTCCAACCAGTCAAGATCTGCCTGCAGGTGGAGCATGGCGCCCTCGATGAGGAGTATCGCCACCCGATCGGTCGGCGCGGTGCGGGCCAGGAGGTCGTTGAGATCGCCCATGAGCGACAGGTAGTGGCGGCGCTGGCGACTGATCAGCGCCATCCGGTCGGCGATGCCGGTGAGCGGGGCCAGCACCAGCTTCATGAAGAACTCGTCGCGCACCCTGGGGCCCTCTGTGGGCTCGTCAACCCAGAGAGTGAGCACGTCACGGCCCTTGGCAGTGAGATAGTAGACCTTCTTGTTGGGCCGGTTGGACTGCTCCACGTCCACCGCCCGGACCAGGCCGTCCTTCTCCAGCCGGCCGAGCGTGACATAGATCTGGCCGATGTTGGGCGACGGATAGGCGCTGCCGAACGTCTGCTCCAGCGCCTGTTTGAGCTCGTAGCCATGGGCCGGCTCTTTAGCCAGGAGCGCCAGCAGATGAAGCCGCACCGCCCCACCTCCCCACCGTGTTACGAACGCGTTACGCAGTTAGCCGTTGACCTACAGATTACAGGTGTGCATAACATGAATGCATCTACCTAACACGTATGTAATTGGCTCTGAACGTGGAGGAAACGGAGTGCGCTCGCTCACGCTCTACCTGGTCGTCCTCCTGGCGGCGACCGGATGCGTGTCCGCGAGCAACAAGGGCGGCGGCGAAACGGGTACGGGCGGCACAGGCCCCATCACCTTCGCCACCGGTCGCGACACCACGGCGTACCTGCAACCCCTGCTGGACCGCTGGAACCAGGCCCACCCGGCCGAGAAGGTGACGCTGCTGGAGCTGCCCGAGGCCGCCGACGAGCAGCGTGCTCAGATGGTGGCCAACCTCCAGGCCAAGAGCAACCGGTACGACGTGCTTGGGCTCGACGTGGTGTGGACCGCCGAGTTCGCGGAGAACGGCTGGATCATCCCCCTGGAGCGCGGGTTGTTCCCGCTCGACAGGTTCCTGCCGCCGGTCGTGGAGACGGCGATCTACAAGGACAGGCTCTGGGCCGTCCCGTACACGAGCAACGCAGGGTTGCTCTACTACCGGACCGACCTGGTCAAGAAGCCGCCGCGGACGTGGGCCGAGCTACGCGACCAATCCCGACAAATCACCGAAAAGCACAATATTGGAGGTTATGCCGGGCAGTTCCTGGCATACGAAGGGCTCACCGTCAACTTCTCGGAGGCACTGCAGTCCGCCGGCGGGCAGATCGTCAGCAAGGACGGCACTGAGGTGACCCTCGATCCCGCCAAGACGCGCATCGCCATCGACTTCCTGCTTCAGGGCCTGCGCGAGGGCTGGATCCCCAAGGAGTCGCTGAGCTACAAGGAGGAGGAGACGCGCCTGGCCTTCCAGGAGGGCCGGCTGGCCTTCGCCCGCAACTGGCCGCACGGCTACGGCCCCGCCAGGGCGAAGCTGGGCGACAAGCTGGGGGTGACCCGGCTGCCCGGGCCCAACGGCCCCGGGTCCAGCACGCTGGGCGGCGCCAACCTGGCCATCAGCGCGTACTCCAAGCATCAGCGCACGGCGCAGGAGTTCATCCGCTACTTCACGAGCCTGGAGAACGAGCGCCGCGTCCTGACCGAGGGCTCCTTTCCACCCGTGTGGACCGAGCTCTACGACGACCCCGTCCTGATCAAGCGCTTCCCCTACCTGCCCGTGCTCAAGGAGAGCATCCTCGCCGCGAAGGCACGGCCGGTGAGCGCCAACTACAACCAGCTGAGCCTGGTGATCGCCAGTACGGTCGCCAAGGCGCTCGGCAACCCCACCACCGAGTCCGCGGACGACGCCGCGGTCTCGATGAAGTCAGAACTAGAAGAGATCATCAGAACTCAGTGAGGCAGCCATGCGTAACGCCAGAGCAGCAGCAATCCTGGCCGGGCTCGCGGTAGCCGTCGCCGCCTGCGGCAACGCCCCTACCACCACCTCTCCGTCCGCCGACGCGTCGGGCTCCGCGTCGGCCCCCGCCGCCGGCGCCAAGACGCTGCAGGGCGTGAAGCTCGAGGTCGCCGCCAAGTGGACCGGCGACGAGCAGAAGAACTTCCAGCAGGTGCTCAAGGCCTTCACCGAGAAGACCGGCGCCGAGGTCACGTACGCCTCCACCGGTGAGGACACCGGCGCCTACCTCGGCCCGCGCATCCAGGGCAAGAACCCGCCGGACGTCGCGATCCTGCCGCAGCCGGGCCTGGTGCAGCAGTACGCCGACCAGAACGCGCTCATCCCGCTGACCGACGACGTCGTCAAGGAGGTGGACACCAACTACACCCCGTACTGGAAGGAGCTCGGCTCCGCCAGCGGCAAGGTGTACGGCGTGCTCATCAAGGCGGCGCACAAGTCGCTGGTCTGGTACCGGGCGCAGGCGTACGACGACGCGGGCGTGCAGCCGGCCACCACCTGGGACGAGCTGGTCAAGAACGCGCAGACCATCGCCGACTCCGGCACCGCGCCGTTCTCGTTCTGCGGCGCGTCCGGCTGGACGCTGACGGACCTCTTCGAGAACGTCTACCTGTCCTCCGCCGGGCCGGAGAACTACGACAAGCTCTCCAAGCACGAGATCCCGTGGACGGACCCGACCGTGACCACCGCGCTGGAGAAGATCGCGCAGATCACGGGCAAGAAGGAGTTCGTGCTCGACGGCAACGCCGGCTCCCTGCAGACCGACTTCCCCGGCTGCGTGACCAAGGTCTACGGCGACAAGAAGGCCGCCATGGTCATCGAGGCCGACTTCGTGGCCGTCTCCGCGGTGCAGTCGAAGGCCAAGGTGGGCGAGGAGGCCAAGTACTTCCCGTTCCCCAAGGCCGGTGACACGGCCCCCGTCGTCCTGGGCGGCGACGTCGCGGTCGCGATGAAGGACTCCCCCGGCGCGATGGCGCTGCTGCAGTTCCTGGCCTCCAAGGAAGGCGGCGAGATCTGGGCCAAGCTGCCCGGCTACCTGTCGCCCAACAAGAACGTCTCCCCCGACAACTACCCCGACGAGCTGACCAAGCAGCTCGGCCAGACGATCGTCTCGGCCGGCGACGCCGTCCGCTACGACATGTCCGACCTGGCGCCGAGCGCGTTCGGCGGCACCGACGGCAAGGGCGAGTGGAAGGCGCTGCAGGACTTCCTGCGCAACCCGAGCGACATCAAGGGCACCCAGGAAACACTCGAAGCCGAGGCCAAGAAGGCCTGGAAGAAGTAAAGAGGTAAGGCCGTGACCGAACGGTTGGACGGCCCGCAGGTCTCGTCCGCGGACACCGCGGACGAGCCCTCCACCGGACCGGCTGAAACCCCCCGTACGCAACGACGCATCGGCCCCTCGCCGGCGGTCGCCATCGCCTTCCTCCTCCCGGCAGCGGTGCTGCTGGGCATCTGGGTGGTCTATCCGATCGTCTACTCCATCTTCCGGAGCCTGTTCGACTCGGCGGGCACCGGATTCGTGGGGCTGGGCAACTACGCCACGATCTTCACCGACTCCAGCATGCTCACCACGATCCGCAACAACCTCATCTGGGTCGTTGTCGGACCGATCGTGGTGACCACGCTGGGCCTGATCTTCGCGGTGCTGACCGAGCGGATCAGATGGTCGACGGCGTTCAAGCTGATCGTGTTCATGCCCATGGCGGTCTCCCTGATGGCGGCGGGCGTGATCTTCCGCCTCGTCTACGAGCAGGACCCCGCCAAGGGCGTGGCCAACGCCGTGCTCACCACCGTGCACGACACGTTCTCCTCCTCGCAGGGCTACCCGGAGGCGCGGGCCCGCGAGGGCGACCAGTCGCCGGTCGCCGCCGACGGCGGCGCGGTCGTCACCAAGCAGCCCGCCCAGGCGGGTCAGCCGGTGCTGATCCCGATCGTGGGCGTCAAGCCGAACGTCATGCCGGGCAACGCCCAGACCGCCAAGGCCCCCGCGGGCGGCGACGGCGTCTCGGGGACCGTGTGGTTCGACTTCACGCCAGGAGGCGGCGGCAAGAACGGCGAGATAGACGCCTCGGAGAAGGGCCTGCCGGGCATGACGGTCGAGGCGGTACAGAACGGCCAGGTCGCCGCGACCGCCACGACCGCCACCGACGGCTCGTTCCGCTTCGAGGGCCTGCCCGCGGGCTCCTACGTCGTACGACTACCGCAGTCGAACTTCCAGGCCGCCTACAGCGGACTGAGCTGGCTCGGCCCGACACTCATCACCCCGGCGATCATCGGCGCGTTCGTCTGGGTGTGGGCCGGTTTCGCCATGGTGCTGATCGCGGCGGGCCTCGCGGCGATCCCGCGTGACGCGCTGGAGGCGGCCCGCATCGACGGCGCCACGGAGTGGCAGGTGTTCCGCAAGATCACCGTGCCGCTGCTGTCGCCGGTGCTGCTCGTCGTCTTCGTGACGATGATCATCAATACGCTGAAGGTGTTCGACCTGGTCTTCATCATCGCTCCGGCCTCGGTCCAACCCCAGGCGAACGTGATCGCGCTGGAGATGTGGCGCGTGGCGTTCGGCGGCGGGAACAACCAGGGTCTGGGCAGTGCGCTGGCCGTCTTCCTGCTCATTCTGGTCCTCCCCTTCATGATCATGAACATCCGCCGGTTCAGGAGGGACGAGTCATGACCGAATGGAGTGAGCATGGGAGTCCGGTCATGAGACCGGCGAAGGAGGGGTCATGACCACGGCAACCGCGACCGCGCCCTCGGGGCTGGAGACGGGGGCGCCGCGCAGGAGCACGGTGAGCAAGATCGTGGACCGGATCGGCGGCGGCGCCGTCCAGGTGGTCATGATCGTGCTGGGCCTGTTCTGGCTGGTCCCGACGCTGGGCCTGCTGGTCGTCTCGATGCGTACGACGGACATCAACAACTCCGAGGGCTGGTGGACGATCTTCACCAAGCCCGCAGAGCTGACCCTCGCGAACTACCGGGACCTGCTGGCCAGCGGCTTCACCGCGTCCTTCTGGAACACCGTGCTGATCACGGTGCCGACCACGGTCCTGGTGATCGGCATCGCGGCCATGGCCGCCTACGCGTTCGCGTGGATGGAGTTCCCCGGGCGTGACCTGGGCTTCCTCATCGTGGTCGGGCTGCTGATCGTGCCCATCCAGATCGCGCTGATCCCCGTCGCGTCCTTCTACGGAGGCATCGGGATCTTCGGCTCGATCCCGGGCGTGGTGCTGTTCCACACCGCGTTCGGCCTGCCGTTCGCGATCTTCCTGCTCCGCAACTTCTTCGTCGGCATCCCGTCCTCGCTGCTGGAGGCGGCGCGGATGGACGGCGCGCCCGAGTGGAAGATCTTCGTGTCGGTGGTGTTCCCGCTGGGCAAGCCCGCCATCGCCTCGCTGGGCATCTTCCAGTTCCTTTGGGTCTGGAACGACATGCTCATCGCGCTGGTCTTCGCCGACACCGACAACCAGCCGATGACCAAGGCCCTGCAGTCTCAGATGCGGCAGTTCGGATCGAACGTGGACATCCTCTCGTCCGGCGCGTTCCTGTCGCTGCTCATCCCGCTGATCCTGTTCTTCGCGTTCCAGCGGTACTTCGTCCAGGGCATGATGGCCGGCTCCGTCAAGTGATCAAGGGTGCCCGCGCGGACAGCGCGGGCATCCTTGATCATTCTGGTACGGCTTGAACCGGCGTTTGGGCAGCAAGCCGTACCAGACCTAGATAAGCTCAACGGCCATGACCGGTCGTCCACTGCACGAAGTCGTCGAAGCCGGATGGGCCCGAGCGCTCGAGCCCGTCTCCGAGCAGATCTCCCTGATGGGCGAGTTCCTGCGCAAGGAAATCGCCGAAGGCAGGCAGTATCTGCCTGCGGGCGCGCACGTGCTGCGTGCCTTCAACCAGCCCTTCGACGACGTCAAGGTGCTGATCGTGGGTCAGGACCCCTACCCCACGCCCGGTCACCCGGTCGGGCTGTCGTTCTCGGTGGCGCCCGACGTGCGGCCGCTGCCCGGCAGCCTGCTCAACATCTACAAGGAGATGGAGACCGACCTCGGCCTCCCCCGCCCCGCCAACGGCGACCTGACCCCGTGGGCCGAGCAGGGCGTCCTGCTGCTCAACAGGGTCCTCACCGTGATGCCCGGCAAGCCCGCCTCCCACCGGGGCAAGGGCTGGGAGCAGGTCACCGAGCAGGCCATCCACGCCCTCGTGGCGCGCAACAAGCCGATGGTCGCCATCCTCTGGGGCCGCGACGCCCGCAACCTGGCCCCGATGCTCGGCGACGTGCCCCGCATCGAGTCCGCCCACCCCTCCCCCCTCTCCGCGCGCAGCGGCTTCTTCGGCTCGCGCCCGTTCAGCCGGGCCAACGAGCTGCTGGAACAGCAAGGCGCGGCACCCGTCGAGTGGAAGCTGCCCTAGAGTCGTCGCCATGAGTGATGAACCGAAGTTCCTGCGCCTCACGGTCGAGCTGACCGTCGAGGTGCTCGATGTGGACGCGTTGCAGGCGGCGGCGCTGGCCGAGATCAGGCACCCGGACGCCGACCTCACCGCCGAGGAGCGCACCGAGCAGGCCGAGCTGGTCAGCTCCGACGAGACGGGCGCCTCGGCGCTGCAGTGGCTCATCGAGCCTGACCACGTGCTGCAGCTCGTCGACCACATCAACGAGATCGAGCCGCGCGAGGCCGTCCTCGGGGTGGAGCCCTCCGAAGGCCCCAGCGAGGACGAGGACGAAGAGGAGCACGACCACGACCACGACCACGCGTGACGCGTGGTCGAAGCACGGCGGTTGGCCACGGCGTTCGCGTCGTGGCTTTTCGCTTTCTGGCGGCTCGCCAAGGTCGTGGCTCTCGTTTTCCGGCGGCTCGCTAGGGTCGGGGCTCTCGCTTTCCGGCGGCTCGCTAAGATCGGGACCCTCCGGCAAGCCGCAAGGAGGCACGCAGTGATCGTCGCATTCTCCATCACCCCGCTGGGCGTCGGCGAAGGAGTCGCCGAGCCCGTCGCCCGCGCCGTCAAGGTGGTCCGCGACAGCGGCCTGCCCAACCGGACGGACGCCATGTTCACCACGATCGAGGGCGAGTGGGACGAGGTCATGGACGTGGTCAAGCGCGCCGTGGACGCGGTGGCGGAGGTCGCGCCCCGGGTCAGCCTGGTGCTCAAGGCCGACCTCCGGCAGGGGGTCACCGACGGGATGACCAGCAAACTCGAATCCCTGGAACGCCATCTCTCCGAGTAGCCGACACCACCGGGCCCGCGGAATTTTCCAACCTTGGACCCTTCGGCGAAGTTGTTTCCATGCATGGACCGTTATGAGGGGTTCCCCGAGTTCGTACGGGCGCGCCAGCAATCGCTGATGCGGACGGCGTACCTGCTCACCGGGAACGCCCACCTCGCCGAGGACCTGTTGCAGACGGTCCTCACCCGCGTCGCCTCCCACTGGATGAAGCTCGCCAAAGGCGGCAACCCCGAGGCGTACGCGCGCAAAGCCCTGGTGAACCAGACCATCTCCTGGCGCAAGCGGAAGCGGATCGAGCTTCCCGAGGCCGAGGTGCCGGAGCTCGCGGCGTCCGGGCAGCCGCACGACGAGGCGACCGTGCGCCGGCTCGCCCTGCTCCAGGCGCTGGTGCGGCTCACGCCGAAGCAGCGGGCGGTGATCGTGCTGCGCTTCTACGAGGACCGCACCGAGCACGAGACCGCGCAGCTCATGGGCGTCTCGATCGGCACCGTCAAGAGCCAGACGCATTACGCGCTGTCCAAACTGCGCGCGCTCATCCCTCAGGAGGTGTACCGGTGAACCCGCTGCGCGAAGACCTGCACGCGCTGGCCGAACAGGCGCCCGCCGTCGATCTGGCGGCCCTGGCGGTACGGGGCGCCCGCCGCCGGCGCACGACCCGCCTGGCCGTCGCCATCGCCGCGGCGACCTGCCTCATCGCGGGCGGCGGCACCGTACTGTTCCAGCAGCTGCTCCCCAAGCCCCCCGTCGTGCTCACACCGCCGCAGACGACGGCCCCGCCGCTGCCCGCGGAAGGGGTCGGACCGGTCGAGCAGGCGTACCGGCAGAATTGCCGCACCACCGCGTGCACGAAGCCGGCCTGGCGCATTGTGACCCGCGACGGCGACACCTACGAGCTGGCCCCGTCCAGGGAGACCGGCCCGCTGGAGGTCACGGCGGACGGCCGCCGGCTCGCCTACTACAACTCGAAACAGCGCACGATCGTGGTGCGCGACCTGGCGAGCGGCAGGACCTGGAAGTCCCCGCTGACGCAGCCCGCGAAAGACTTCTCGACCGAGTACGCCCTGCGGCTGTCACCCAACGGGCTGCGGTTCATCGTGTCGGGCTGGGGCGGGTCGCGAGAGCCCAACAAACTGGTGGACGTGGAGCGGGGCACGGTGTCCGACCTCCCGCGGGGATGGTGGCCCGTGAGTGTGTCCGACGGATCCGGCCCCGTCGTCCTCACCAAAGCGCACGACAAGACCAGCCAGGTGTGGATGCTCGGCCACGACCCGATCACCATCCCGGACTTCACGTACGCGTACAGCGCCCTCGCCCCCGACGGCCGAACCCTCGCCCGACTGGGCCAGACCGTCGAGGCGAACCGCAGTCCGATGGTGCAGCCGGACGGTTCGATCGTCCTGTTCGACGCGGCGCGGGGCGGCAAGGAGACGCGCATCCCGCTGTCCGGCATCCCGGCCGAACTCCAGCCCGCACGACTCGGCAGCTGGCTGAACGCCACCGAGGTCACCGTGGTGGCCGCCCCCGGGTCACCACGCGGACCCGCGTCGATCGTCTATGCGGTGGACGTACGAACCGGCAAGAGCCGGGAACTGTTCGCCCTACGCCAGCACGGCACGTACCTGATCCCCGGCCTGGTCGACTGACAAGGAGCCAAGTGCCCGCCCTCCCCAAGCGCGGGCACACCCCCTCCCACCCACCCTCACCCCGGTTGTCACCTCCATCCCCACCCCCACCCTCAACGCGATATGTCTTGACTGCCTCTCCAGACGCGACATATCGTGTCCCTCAATGCCAACGCGATACTACGCGTTCCCGGAGGTGGACAAGCATGGAACAAGAGCAAGTACACGAACAAGAGCGGGTGCCCGTCCTCGTGGTGGGCGGTGGGTACGCAGGGCTGAGCGCGGCAACGCTCCTGGCCTGGCGCGACGTACCCGTCATGCTGGTGGAGAGGCATCCGAGCACCTCGATCCAACCCAAGGCGTTCGGCGTCGGCCCGCGAGCCGTCGAGCTGCTGCGCCCCGTACCCGGCATCGAGCAGGAGCTCCGCGAGACCTGGTCAGGCATCGGGGACGACATGCGCATCGCGATCGCCAAGAGCTTGGCCGACCCGAACCCCCAGATGCTCTTCAGCAATGAGCGCGAGGCGATGTCCTTCCTGACCGACATCACCCCGGCGGCGCAGGTGGGGGCGCCTCAGGCCGTGATCGAACGGCTGCTGCGGTCCACAGCCGAGGAGCTGGGCGCCGACCTGCGTTTCTCCACCGAGCTGGTCTCACTGGAGCAGGACGAGGACGGCGTGACCGCGCTGATCCGCGACGCCGACGGCGACCGCCTCGTGCGCGCCGACTACGTGGTGGCCGCCGACGGCTACCGGAGCCCGCTCCGCCGCCTCCTGAACGTCCCCACGTCGGGCAAGGGCGAGCTGGGCCGGATGTGCTCGATCATGTTCGACGCCGACCTGAGCGGAATGGTACGCGAACGCGAGGTCACCCTCTGGTACCTGCAGAACGACACCTTCACCGGCGTGATCGTGACCGGCACCGGCGTGGGGGCGCACGTGCTCGGCGTCAACTACTCCGACGGCCAGACCGATGCCGACTTCACCGAAGAACACTGCATAGACCTCGTACGCATCGCGATCGACCAACCCGACCTGAACGTTCGGTTGCTGGACAAGGCATCGTTCGCCCTGGCACACGTGGTGGCCGACACGTACCGCGCGGGCCGGGTGTTCTTCGCCGGGGACGCGGCCCACACCATGCCGCCCACCGGCGGGCAGGGCGGCAGCACCGCGCTCCAGGACGGATGCGATCTCGCCTGGCGTCTCTGGCTCGTCGTCACGGGCCAGGCGGGCCCCGACTTCCTCGACACGTACGACGCCGAACGCCGCCCGATCGGCATGCTGACGGCCGACGCCCAACTCGCCAACCTCGGCATACGCATGCCTCCAGCGGCCCGCGTCGGCTACCCGGAGCCCCTCGAGGATTTCATGAGCGTCATCATCGGATACCGCTACCACTCCACCGCCATCCTGGACGAACCCGACGACGACGGCTCCATCCTGGAGGACCCACGCGTACCGAACGGCCGCCCCGGCAGCCGCGCCCCACACGTGGTGCTCGACTGGGAAGGCCAGCGCATCTCGACCATCGACCTCTTCGGCTCCGGCTTCGTACTTCTGGCCGACAGGCAGGGCGGCCATGCCTGGATGGACGCCGGACGCCTGGTCAAGGAGCGCCTCGGCATCCAGCTCACGCGGTTGGTGGTGGACGAGGAACTGAAGGACGTGGAGGGGCACTTCCGGGAGCGGTACGGCGTCAGCGGGGGCGGCGCCGTCCTGGTCCGCCCTGACGGCTACGTGGCTTGGCGCTCCCCCGGCCCTACCCCAAACCCAGCAACCACCCTCCAACAGATCATGACCCAACTCCTCAACCGCTAACAAACCCAGCGACCATCTCAGAGCAAACCCACCCCCTCCCCAACCCTCAACCCACCGCACCGCCCCGGCCCAACCCTCAACCCCCACCGCACCGCACCGCACCGCCCCAACCCCAACGCCCACGCCCACGCCCACGCCCACGCCGAAAGCTGCACCCGCCCACAGCCCAGCCCCAACCCACCAAAGCCGCACCCGCCCACAGCCCAGCTACAACCCACCAGAGCTGTACCGCCCGCAGCCAAGCCGCAACCCACCAGAGCCGCCGCCTCCCAAAGTGGCCAGCCACCGCAACCCGCACCCAGCCCCATCTCCACCCCGAAACCGGATTTCTGCCCCACCCCCACCTCCAGCACCGGGCCCCTGGTCGGCCAGAGGCCCGACCATCGCCCCATCGGACTTGGGCGCCGGCCCAACCGATCTCGGACGGAGCGAGCCGAGCAGCCCCGACTCAGCCGAGTAGCACTTCCTCGCGCCGAGCCCGCAGCCCGTCACGCAGCCGCTCCAACTCCCGGCAACGATCCTCGAGTTGCTCCACCACTTCGCGGACACCGCCCATCCCCTGCACGCCGCCATCCGCCATCATGCCGAGCGCCTCCACCTGCCGGGCGAACTCATCCACCGTCCCCTGGCCGCTCAGGACCGCGAGCCCTGCCGTCCTGGCGCGTTCACGAGCAGGCAACTCCACATCCAGCTCGGCCAGCAACCGCCCGATCTCCAGCAGCTCGGCACCCCGAGGATCGGCCGAAACGGCCAGTCTCCGCTCTTCACGTGCCAGCAACTCCTCGTAGAGCTCCCGCGCCGGCCCCACCTCGGCCAGGTCCCGTTCCACTGCCGCGAGCACGGTCAGGTACGCTCCCAGCTTCGCCTCCGCGACAGCTACCTGCTCCTGATCCCACACCTCGACCGCATCGAGCTCATGCCGGGTCTCTCTCGTGAGGGCGGTGACAGCCGCGTGGCGCTCGCTCAGCCCCTCCCAGCGACGCGCCCGCTGACGCGCCATACGCAGATCTTCATCGATCATCTCAAACGGGATCACGTCACTTGGACGGCCGAATACCTCGATTCGGTTCAGGATAACTATGCATATTTCCCAACAAATACGGTCAAAACGGGCATCGTAACCAAGGTCGGGGTCCCTAGTGGAAGCCTGAATCCTGGGTGGGAGCCACGCAGGTCCATGGCAGACCGAGGTCAGTGGCGGCCATAGTCCGTGGGGAGCCATGGGCCATGGCGGGCCCGAGGTCCGTAACGGAGCCAAGGACCGTAGCGGACCCGAGGTCCATAACGGGGTGAGGGTCCGTGACGGACCCGAGGACCGTAGCCGGGCCGAGGACCAGGGCGAGGCCGAGGTCTGTGGTGGTGAGGCTGAGGTCTGCGGCGGGGGGCTGAGGTCTGCAGTGAGGCTGAGGTCTGCGGTGAGGGACCAAGCCTGCGCCGGGGCCAAAGTCCGCCCCAGCGCTGGCGACTGGCGCCGGTGTCGGCGTCCGTGTAGTCGGCGTCCGTGCATGCGTCAGCGCTCGGGCGATGAACGATCTACCGGATTCGTCCGCAGCGCTCCGGCTTCAGGCCGAGGGTGAAACGGACCCATCCCGCGTAGCGGGGCAAGAACAGCCGATTCGCCCCTGAGGCGAAACGGCGTCCACCCGGCTCAGACCGGCCGGTTCTGCTGCTCGATGGACTGGCGGACGACGGTCAGCGGCGTCCCGCCACAACCCCCCGGCGACGTACGAACCGGAAGGTCAAGGACTTCGCCTGAAGCGCAGCGTGGAGAACTGGTCGTTCCGGACTAGGCAAAGCAGCGACCCTACTTTCGAAAGCACTATGGAAAGCTTCGGTGACGCTAGGTAATATGTGCGGTGGGTGATGACCATGTGACAGAAGGTGCGTAATGGCGATCCGCCGCTCCACCACCAACAATCAGGACCTGCCGCCGGTGGCGCAACCGCGGCTCGCCGCCACCCCGGCCCAGGACCCTGGCCTGGACAAGCGGCGGTTCGGGCACCGCGCCCGGCTCGCGCTGACACCCGCCCAGGCCCGCCTCATCGACGACCAGGCGCACGCGGCCCGGGCGCTGTGGAATCTGCTGCACGACTGGTGGACGATGCTGGCCAGACACCAGCGCACGCTGGGCGCGGCAGACGCTGCGATCCGGCAGGCTCGCCAGGACATCGATTGGCTCGCCGTGCTGCCCGCCCAGGCCGCCCAAGCCGTCCTCAAAACGTACTTCCAGGCGTGGAAGAACTGCTGGCAGGGCCGGGCCGAGGCGCCGACCTTCAAGGCCCGCTTGCGATCGGTGATGGCAGTGGACATCCCACAGGGCCGGGACCTGCAGGTCACGCGGGCGCACCGCCGCTGGGGCATGGTCAATATTCCCAAGGTCGGCCGGGTCCGGTTCCGCTGGACCAAGGACCTGCCCGTCGGCAAGACAGTCGATGCCGGCAACCGGATCACCGGTGCCCGGCTGGTCAAGG